>JBDSEX010000149.1:0-5964 GCA_039919835.1 Luteimonas sp. | reverse complement strand
GGTCGGGTGGCGGCTGGCCGAACTGTTGCCGCTCGCCGACCATCAGCGGCAATTGTTGCTGCAGGAAGACGACGCGCATGCGCGGCTCGAGCAGCTGTTGCACTTGATGCCGTAGGCAAGGGGATGTGGCCGCCGGCAAGTTTTTCCGTTTGTCATTCCGCGACCGCGCGTAACAACGCCGACACACCCACCGCAGGCGATTCCGGCCCGCTGGAAACACATTGGCATGGGTTTCCGCGCTGGTGGAAATGACGGGCTAACGGCCTGGCGAGGAACGCACGCGCAGCACCGCCAGGCCCGATGCCGGATTCACTGCTTCGCGAAATTCCATCCCGGCAAGCGCCGAACGCAGCGCCCCATGCGATGCGCCGCCGTCCGGCCGCGGTTGCCACAGACTCAACGCGCCGAATGGCCGCGTGTGGCGCAGTGTCTGCGTTGTTCCGATCCACAACGGCGTGCCGTCGTCGAGTTCCGCCTGCGCGGGCCACAGGCGCAATACCAGCTGTTCACCTGGACGGGCGCCGGTGCGCAGCATCAGCAGCGATTCGGCATTGCCGACCAGCGTCGACGGCAGCACCGGATGGCGTGCGGGCGCTGCGTCATCGTTCAGCAGGCGGATCGCATGGGTCCAGTCGGCTTCGACCTGCGTGTGCCAGCCATGCGACTGCAGCGCGGCGCGCAGCGGTTCGAGCGGGCCTGCGACCTGCACGTCCAGCGGCCAGCGCGGCGTGCTCGCGCGCGGGTTGCGCGGCAGCGGCAACGTGGTCCACGCGTGCTGCCACCATGCGTCGGCATCGAGCCGGTGCATCGACTGCGGCGGCCTGAAACTCGCCAGCAGCGGATCGACATGGCGCGGCGCATGCCACAGCGCAGCGACCACGAACACGCCGTAAAAAATCACCGCCAGCGGGCGCATGTAGAACGATCGCGCGACATGGCGCCGATAGGCGATGCCGAGCAGCAGCAACCACACCACGCCGAACAGCACGCCGCCGGCAACATCGCTGAGCCAGTGCGCGCCGAGATACAGGCGCGCGAAGCCAAGCAGCGCCACCACCACGCCGGTCAGCAGGTACGGCCACACGCGCTGGCGCCCCGGCATTTCGCGCGCGATCAGCACCGCGAAGAAGCCGAAGGTGATCGTGGTCATCGTTACCGCGATCGACGGGAAGCCAAAACCGGGCGGCGCGCTCGGCGGGCGCGGCATGTCGATCATCGCGTCGAGGAACGCCGTCAGCGCCAGGCCAAAGGCGAGCGCGCCAAGCCAGTGCGCCGCCGCGATCCAGCGCCGCCGCCACAACAGCCACAGCAGCGCCGCACCTGCCGCCGCGCCGAGAACCTGCACGTCGCCGATCGACGCCAGCGCCGCCATCAACCGATCGGCCAGCGGATTGCGCAGTGCGAACATCGCTTCGTACACCGTCTGGTCGATGACCAGCGGTCCGCCTCGCGCCAGCACCGCCGCCAGCCACCCGAACCAGGCCCAGCCGATCCCCAGTACGCAGGCGGCGAGCACCACGAGCGAGGGCGATTCGGGACGATTCGGATCGATCAACGCAGCCGCGTAGCGTCCGAGCTTGGGGTGGGCATGCGTCCACTTGAGCGCGCGCGCGAGCAGGGTGTTGGCGTGTCCGGCGAACCAGCGATAGGTGTACAGCACGACCACCCAGACCAGCACGATGACCGCCAACAGTGCGCCCAGCGCAAGTGCCAGCTTGTCGGCGACGGCCGCGACGGCATCGTACGACGCACCGAAGATCCAGCCGGGCGCAAGGAACAGCGCCGCCCAGGCGATCGCAGCGAATGCACTGGCGGGCGCGTAGCGCCGCAACGGCATCTTCAGCGTGCCGGCGATGGCCGGCACGAACGGGCGCACCGCTCCCACGAACCGCGCGATGACGATGCTCTTGCTGCCATGCCGGCGGAACAGCTGTTCGCCGCGATCGAGTAGTTGCGGATAACGCCGGAAGGGCCAGTGATCGCGCAGCTGGTGGCCCCACTTGTGGCCGATCCAGAAACTCAGGCCATCGCCCGCGAATGCGCCGAGCGCCGTGCAGGCCACCGCGTAGACGCCGTCGATATGGCCGAGCCCGATCAGTGTGCCGACAGCGAACAGCAGCGGCAGCGCGGGCACCACGATGCCGACCACCGCAAGCGCATCGCAGAACGCGATCAGCGCGATCAGCAAGCCCGCGGCGACGGGATGTGCGCTGATCCAGGCAATGGTGGCGTCAAACCAGGCGCTGGGCATGGCGCGATTATAGGCAGTGCGTTTTGCGGCTCGCCTTGCGGGCAATGCTCGCGCCCCTGCGGGAGCGGCTCGGCATCGACACGGCTAGAATCCAGCAGGCGCAGTTTTGATGACCGATGCGATGACGACGTTGCGTGGCAAGACCCTGTTCATCACCGGCGCGTCGCGCGGCATCGGCCTGGCGATTGCGCTGCGCGCCGCGCGCGACGGCGCCAATGTCGCCATCGCCGCAAAATCGGACGTGCGCAATCCGAAGCTGCCCGGAACCATCCACGACGCAGCCAGGGCCGTCGAAGCCGCCGGCGGAAATGCCATGGCGCTGAAATGCGACATCCGCGAGGAAGACCAGGTCCGCGCAGCCGTCGCCGCCACGGTCGATGCGTTCGGCGGCATCGACATCCTCGTCAACAACGCCAGCGCGATCTGGCTGCGTGGTGCGCTCGACACGCCGATGAAGCGCTTCGACCTGATGCAGCAGGTCAACGCGCGCGGCAGCTTCCTGTGCGCGCAGGCCTGCCTACCGCACCTGCTGCAGGCATCGAACCCGCACATCCTCACCCTGGCGCCACCGCCCTCGCTTGATCCGGCTTGGTGGGCGCCGCACACCGGCTATACGCTCGCGAAGATGGGCATGAGCTTCGTCACGCTGGGCCTGGCTGGAGAGTTCGGCCCGCAAGGCGTCGCGGTGAATGCGCTGTGGCCGCGCACCATCATCGCCACCGATGCGATCAACATGATCGCGGGCGTGGACCCGGCGCGTTGCCGCACGCCGGAGATCGTTGCCGATGCAGCGCATGCGGTGCTGACGCGATCGGCGCAGGGTTTCCATGGCCATTTTCTGATTGATGAAGCGGTGTTGCGTGAGGCTGGCGTCGACGATTTTTCGCCCTATGCCGTTGATCCCGCGCAACCGCTGTTGCCGGATCTGTTCCTCGATCGATAGCGAAGCATCTGCTGCATCGGTGAGCCGATTCACTCTCTCCCCCACGCATGCTGGGGAGGGCTACGTCGCAGCTTTGGTCGTTTCCGAACGTCAAGGCTTCCGCGTTGCGACGGGTGACTCTCCTTAGCTGGCACGAAGACAGTCACCACTGCGCCGCAGGAGCGGCGCGAATGGCAAAGCCGGCCCCGCAGGGGGCAGGGCAGGATGCCCTGAGTGAAGAAATGACTGCTTGGCAAAGTCCGCAGCCCGTAAATGGACGATCACCGGTGAGTGTCCGACTCGGCTTTGCCTGCTTCGCAGGCAAGAGTCCGGCCCGCGCTCGCGGCGCATGCGTTCGTACGGTGCGCGAGACCGAGCCGGTATGAAGCGGATCGTTCGGATGCGCTGTTAACACCCGGCCTTGCAGGTGCATCCTGATGCCAACGGGCAGGAGCCGGCATGGACGAAGGCGGGACGACAGCGGTACTGGTGCTGGCAGCGCGCGGCGGCGATGCGGCGGCAGTGCGTTCGCTGTATGTCCGTTTCGCGCGCGTGGTACATGGCGTGCTGCTGGGTTACGTGCAGCATGCCGATGCCGATGACCTGACCCAGGACGTGTTCCAGACCGCGTTGCAACGCTTGTCCGAGTTGCGCGAGCCTGCTGCGTTTCCCGGCTGGCTGCTGCGCATCGCGCGCAATGCCGCGCTGAATCGGCTCAGGCAGGCGCGCGTTGTTGAAATCGATGCGGCATCGATGGTCGACGGCAGTGCGGGGCCGGACACGCGGCTGGAAGCGCAGCAGGCGCTCGCCGCGATCCGGAATTTGCCCGAGGCGTACCGCGAAACGCTGATGCTGCGTCTTGTCGAAGGCCTCAGCGGCCCGGAAATCAGCGCACGCACCGGCCTCACGCCTGGCACGGTGCGCGTCAACCTGCATCGCGGCATGGGGTTGCTGCGTCGTGCGCTCGGCATCGGTGCGACGCGGGAGGTGGAGGCATGAACATCGGCAACGAGCCCATCGACAACGACTATCTGTGGGATGGCAGCGGTGCCGTGGACCAAGAAGTCGCAGCGCTGGAGCGTTTGCTGGGCCCGTTCGCATTTCGGGGCCAACCCGCGCCGCAATCGACCACGGATGCTGCGGGAGTGGAAGGCGTTTCAACGCCGACGCAGCGCTTGCCAACGCGCGAGTGGCAGGCGCGACCGCGCAATCCGTTGCGCCGCCTGGTTGCGCTTGCCGCTGTGGTTTCCGGTGTTGCGGTCGGCACCTACGGCTGGTACTGGCAGCGCCTGCAATGGCCCGCTGCGCATGGCTGGCCCGCAGCGGTCGTCCGGGGCGAAGCAACGCTCGATGGCCGTGCGATGGCGGCGTCGCAGGTCGTGTCGCCAGGCAGCGTCCTCGAAACCGGCGACCGCGGCGTGGCCAGACTCCAGGTCGCGCGCATCGGTGAAGTCGTGCTCGGGCGAGATTCCCGCCTGCGCCTGACGGCCACGCGCAGTGGCCAGCATCGCGTGCAACTCGAACAGGGAACGCTGTGGGCGCGGATCTGGGCCCCGCCGGGTGCGTTTGGCGTGGGCGTGCCGTCGGGCGAAGCGCTCGATCTCGGTTGCGAATTCACCATTCGCACCGATGCACGCGGCAACGGACACCTGCAGGTGCAGAGCGGCTGGGTACAGTTCGATAACCTGGATGCAGAGGTACTGGTCCCGCAGGGCGCGCAGGTGGTGCTGTACGCGGACGGGCCCGGCACGCCGCATGCCAACGATGCTGCGCCCGCGTTCGTCTCGGCGCTCGCCGCCATCGATCGCGGCGGCATGCATCTTGCGGCGGACGCGGGTAGCGTGCGTGAACTCGTCGCATTGGCGCGGCGCGCTGATGCGATCACGTTGTTGTCGTTGCTGTCGCGGTATCCCCGGCTGCGCGATGGCCCGGTCTTCGATCGCCTTGCCGAATTGCTGCCCGCAGGCGTGACTCGCGCAGCGCTCGCGGCACACGGCAGGGACGCACTCGATCCGTGGTGGCGCGCGCTGCCCTACCCACCAATGAAACGCTGGTGGATGAAATGGCCGGATGCGATTGGTTCCACCGGGGACGCGCAATCGCATCTGCGCTACGACCCGCCGTGATGCGGTTAACACCGTTGCCGCGGCCTGCCTCCTTGCCGCATACGCCCTGCGTATCGAATGCGCCAGTCGACGCGTCCGCATGAATCGAGGATTCAGCCATGAACACCAATCCGTTGCGTGCGCCCGTGTTGCTCGTGTTGTCGCTGTGCGCTTTCGCCGCGATCGCCGGCCCGCCCTTGCTCTGCCATCCGTTCGACACGGCCGGTGCGCCATCGCTGGCTTGGGGCGGCCCGCGCTGGAACCAGGCACGCGCCGATTACGACCTGCGCACCCTGTCCACCGCCACCGAAGCGCTGTTGAAAGCAGACACGCCCGTGATCGCGCGCATGGAAACCCTGCGCCGCGCCGCGATCTACGCCAGCCGCGACGCGGCCGTCGCCACGCGACTCGTGTCGCGGCTGGATGCCCGAATCACGCGCGCCACCACGCCGACGGCGCAAGCGCTCGCGCGTTTCGACAGCGGGTATTTCACGGAAACGCTTGATGAAATCGTGCGCCTGCAAGGCTACGACATGCCGGGCATCGGCAAAGCGGATACCCATGGCCTCCGATCCCTGCTTGCGAAGCGCGATGGCGATGCGCAAGTCGATGCCGCCATCGGCCTGCGCCCGAACGACGCCGCGATGCGGTTCGCGGCCGCCCTGATTGCCTCTGCCGACCAGCGC
>JBDSEX010000145.1:0-3025 GCA_039919835.1 Luteimonas sp. | reverse complement strand
CCATCCTATTTGCCCAGCTCGAAGACGACATCCAGGTTGGCGCTGAGCGTCGTTCCGCCCGGCGACACCGAGGTTTCCTTGCTGGCCATCGCGTCCATTGCCTGCATGCGCATCATAGGCATCGGCGGCTGAAACCCGGCGCCTTCGGAAATGCTGACGATGCGCCGCACCCGCAGGTTCATCGCGTCGGCGTAGGTCCGGGCGCGCGCTTCGGCCTTCCTCAATGCGGCCAGGCGTGCTTCGTCGTACGCCTCGTCCGGTTTGTCGATTTCGAAACTTGGTCCGTTCACCTGGTTCGCGCCTTGCGCGACCAATGAATCGAGCACCTTCCCGAGCTTGCCGATGTCGCGCACCTTCATGTTGACCGTGTTGCTGGCCTGGTAACCGGTGATGGCCGGAGGCTGGTTTTCGGCGTAGCGGTACTGCGGATTGAGGTTGATGCCGCTGGTCTGGATGTCGCGCTCCGCGACGCCGGCGGCCTTGATCGCGGCAACCACTTTCGCCATCTGTTCGGCGTTCTGGCGCATGGCGCTGTTGGCGTCGGCCGCCTGCGTCACCACGCCGGTCGACATCGTCGCGACATCCGGCACGCGCTTGGATTCGGCCTGGGCCGACACGGACAGCAGGGTGCCGTCTGCGGGGATCGCGTACGCGCCCTGATTGGCGGCAACGGTTGCCGGTGAATTCTGTGCGCAGGCTGAAGTCATGATCACGCTCGAGGCGAGGGCGGTGGCGAGCAGCAGCGGACGCAGGGTGGATCTCGGCATGGGACTCTCCGGATGAACGCAATGGGAAGGTTGTTGCGTGTGCGGTTAACGTGCTGTGAGCCATGGCGGGGTTGACGGCGTGGGCGCAGTTAAGCGTGCGGCGGGATTGGGCGTGAAGCGCCGGGTTATCCTTCGGGCAATGTTGCATCTCGCCTCACGTTCCCCGCGCCGCGCCGAATTGCTGACCCGTCTCGGGATGCGCTTCGGCGTGCTCGACCTCGACGTGCCGGAGCAACGCGCGTGCGCTGAACCTGCGGAGGATTACGTACGGCGCGTCGCACGCGAGAAATCCGGTGCCGGCTTGCTGCAGGTGATGACGGTCGCCGATGCGATCGTGCTGGGCGCCGATACCGAAGTCGTCCTGGGTGACGAGGTCTTCGGCAAGCCACGGGACGCCATCGATGCCGCCGCGATGCTGCGCAGGCTGTCGTCGTGCACGCACCAGGTCATTTCCGCCGTGTCACTGGTATCGGCGGCGCGGGAAGTGCAGGCGGTGTCGGTTTCCGACGTGACCTTCGCCGTGCTGTGCGACGCGGACATCGATGCCTATGTCGCGGCGGGCGAATGGGAGGGCAAGGCGGGCGCGTATGCGATCCAGGGATGGGCGGCCACGTTCATTTCGCATCTGTCCGGCAGCTACACCGGGGTGATGGGTTTGCCGCTGTATGAAACGGCGAAGTTGCTGCGGGAATTCGGAATGGACGCGCGGCAATCACTTGCGGCCACGGATCTTGGCGGATGAACCCGGATCTGGCCTTGAAGGTTTTCGGTTTCCTCGATTGGGATGCCGCCGTGCGTGCGCCGCGCGCGGGGGTCTTGAGCCGTCATTCCTGCCTCAGCGCGAATGACGTTCCCAAGGTGACGCTTTCCAATCGTTTCATCCATGGCGATCAGAAAAAATCCGCGACTAAAGATCGGTTGCTGCCGTGACCGAGGAAATCCTGGTCAATGTCACCCCGCGCGAAACGCGCGTCGCCGTGGTCGAGAACGGCATGCTGCAGGAATTGCACATCGAGCGTGGCTGGCGGCGCGGCGTGGTCGGCAACATCTACAAGGGTCGCGTGCAGCGGGTGATGCCGGGCATGCAGGCGGCGTTCGTCGAAGTTGGACTGGACCGCGCCGCATTCCTCCACGCGAACGACATTTTCAAGGCCGCACCGGTGCCAAGCTCACAAGGGGACGGCACCGAACTGCCCTCCGCGCCGCCCAGGCCCATTGGCGAGCTGGTACGCGAGGGTCAGGAAATCATCGTGCAGGTGGTCAAGGATCCCATCGGCAGCAAGGGCGCACGCCTGACCACGCAGCTCAGCATTCCGTCGCGCTACATGGTGCTGCTGTCGCAATCGAACGTGATCGGCGTTTCGGCACGCATCGAGGATGAAGCCGAACGCGCGCGGTTGAAGGCCATCGTGACCGCGTTGCGCGACAACAGCGGGCACGGTTACATCGTCCGCACCAATGCCGAGGGACAGGCATCGGATGCGCTGGCCGAAGACATCGCCTATCTCAGCCGTGCATGGGCGCTGATCGAACAACGTTCGACGGACGCGCGCGTCGGTGGCTGCGTGTACGAGGACCTGATCCTGCCGCTGCGAGCGGTGCGCGACCTGATCCGCCGCGACGTGGAGAAAGTGAAGGTCGACTCGCGCGAAACCTGCGAGCGCCTTCGTGCGTTCGCCGCGCAGTACATGCCCGGGCTGGACGAAAAGATCGAACACTACGGCGGCGCGCGTCCGATCTTCGACCTGTACGGCGTCGAGGATGAAATCCAGCGCGCACTGCTCAAGGACGTGCCGCTGAAATCCGGTGGTTACCTGGTCATCGACCAGACCGAGGCGATGACCACGGTCGACGTCAACACCGGCTCGTTCGTCGGCCAGCGCAACCTCGAGGAGACCGTCTACCGCACCAACCTGGAGGCCGCGCAATCGGTCGCGCGGCAACTGCGCCTGCGCAACCTCGGTGGCATCATCATCATCGACTTCATCGACATGACCGATGCCGAACATCGCCGCCAGGTGCTGCGTACGCTGGAGAAATCGCTGGTCAAGGACCACGCCAAGACCACCGTCTACGACTTCTCGCCGCTGGGCCTGGTGGAGATGACGCGCAAGCGCACCATCGAAAGCCTGGAACGGCAACTGTCCGGACCGTGCCACGAATGCGGCGGACGCGGCACACTCAAGACGACCGAAACCGTGACTTACGAAATCTTCCGCGAGATTACGCGCGCGGTACGCCAGTTCGAGGCGGCGCGT
>JBDSEX010000070.1:0-3200 GCA_039919835.1 Luteimonas sp. | reverse complement strand
GCTTGCTTTGATCGTGATGGGCATCCTGCTGTTGCCCCAACGGCCGGCAGCGCGCGCGCATTGATCATTCCAATCAAGTTCGGTGCGCTGGCTAGCGTGCGCAACTGTCAAGGATCCAACGCAATTCCGAAATGGAATGCCTCGATGCGCAACCCCTCGCGAAGATAGAACGCGTGTGCGTCCTTGCGGAAGGTGCCGGAGTCGAGTTGCAAGCGCGCGCAACCGAGGCGTTTCGCTTCCACCTTGAGCCAGTCCAGCATCGCCTTGCCGTATCCGCGGCTGCGCACGGTCTCATCCGTGACCAGATCGTCGACATAGGCCTGCTTGCCCGTCGCCAGCATCTCCAGCACGCGCCAACCCGCGAACGCGCGCGGGATGCCGTCGTCATACAACGCCGTCACAATGAAACCGTCTGCAAGCTGCCGCAACGATTGCGCGACGAACCCGTCTTCGTCCAGATGCGGACGTAACTGTTGCGCGACGGGCCATACCGCACGCAGTTCCGTGTCGTTCGTTATGGCCCGGATATCGAACTGCGCCACGCCTACCAGCCGTAGAGTTTGTAGTACACCGGTTTCACGTCGCCCTTGCCCCGATCCATCCGGCCGTCGCCGTTGTCGTCGATCAGGTAGTACGTCGGACCGCGCGCAGGCGTGACCTTGACGATGCGCAGCTGGCCGGCGACGCGGTATTCCTCGATGACGTCGCCGTTGTCCTCGGTGCGGACGGTGCGCTCGGCGCCTTCGGGAATGGTGGGCGGGTCTGACGCGTCGGCGCCTGCACCCATCGTGGCGCAGGCCGGCAAGGTCAGCGATGCAGCGAACAACGACGCCAGCAGGAAAGACTTCATGACGCTGCTCCATATGTGACCGCCAAGGAGTATGCGCGCGACACATGCAGTTTTCGTGATGTCCAGCGCCACTGCTTCACTTGGCAACACCCGCGTCCAAGTAGACGCGCGTGCTCGGCCATGCGCGCTGCACCGCCTACATGGGTCAAGCCAGGTAGCCGGCATGTGATTCCTGGGTTCACCCCTGACCGTCAGCTCCTTCACCGCGGCGATCGAGCAAGTGATCGCGATCAGGGCGGTTGAAAAGCGGGCCGAAGATTCGCGGGCGAAGTCACTGCAGCGCTTCGTAGCTGAAGAGCCAGAGGTTCGGATTGATCTGGACAACGCCCTGGTCCGTGTGGAATTGCCCGGCGCTGTTCAGCTGCCCGACGAAGCTGTACTGCACGCCGCGCTTCAGTTCACCACTGGGCATCAGCGAAGCCGTTCGCGGCTGCATGTAGAGCGTGACCTCCTGTCCTTCGGCAGTCTTCACCAGGATGGCGCGCCACTTCCCGTCCTTGATGATGCGTTCGTTGACGCGCATGGGCTCGGGCTTGGGCGCGGTGTCGGTCACCGTCCCGGTGAAGCGCACCAGCGAACCGATTGCAGCGGTGGTGTCTTCCCATTTTTTTCCGGCACGGTGCTGGGCAAGGCGCTGCTTGCTGGCCTCGATGGCTTGCTCGATGCTGGTGAAACGGATTTCCCACTTGGTGTCCAGCGATCGCAGCTGTGACTCGACAACGCCAAGCAACCCGCCGGTGAAGCCGCTGCAGCCATCGGTCCCGGGGCAGGTGCGCTGCCAGGCACCGTCCCTGAAATCGATGTCGAAGCGCTTTCCTGCGTCGAAAAACTCCAGTGCCTTGGCCACGCCGGGTGCATACGCCGCGCCCGACTTGCCCTGGTTGGGCGCGATGACGATCACGCCGCCGTTGCCCAGGTCCAGCTTGCCGATGCGCAGCTGGCGCATCATCGCCCAGGCATAGTCGTCCGCGCTCATGCCGTGCAGGTCGTTGACCACGAGCACGGCAAGTTCCAGGCCGTTGGCCTTGGCAAGGGCGAAGAGCTTGGCGTCGAGCGCACGCAGCCTTGCCGGATCGAGCTTGCCGGTTTCATCCACCACGAAGCGCCCGTACTTGAACGGGATCGCGTTCGCCGACGGTGCAGGCAGCTTCACCATCGCCACTTGCTGCGCAGGTGCGGGCGTCGGCGTTGTGGTGGCTGCGCCGGCGTTGCACCCCGTCGCACCCGTCTGCCTGCACGCTTCCTGCCACCCCTGGCCGATGGCGGCCGCGCGCCTGTCCTTCGACGGGTGCGTGGGCTGGTCGGTGTCGGTGCCCAAGGTGAGAATGGCCTTGGTCGCCGCCGACAGCGACGCGCCCATCTTCTGCAGCACGTAACCGCTGAACTTGTCGGCTTCCAGTTCGATGTCGGGGCGGCTGCCGCCGCTGGTGATCGTATGGCCGGACAGGTGGTGGCCGATCTCGTGCGCCATGATGCTCACCGGCGCCCACGTGTCGCCGCCGGTGGCCTGTTGCGTCTGGCGGATGAAGTCCGGATTGAAGGCGATCACGCGCTGCGGCACGCGCGCATCGTCAAGCAGGATCACCGCCGCCGCATTCGGCACGGGGCCTGCGGTGACCACGAAATTCGCCGGCAGTCCGGTGTAGCCCATGATCCTGTCGACCATGCTCTTGCAGTCGCCAGGTGCCGGCGCATGCAGCTGGCCGCCCTCGAACTTCACCGGGTTGCCTTCGTAGGAACACGCCTGCAGCGTGGAGGCGATGGCTTCGATGCGCGCGGCATCGGTCCATTCGGGCTGCTTGCCGGCGGCAGGAGTCGCGGCACCCGTCGCGGGTTTGTCGCCGCCGCAGGCGGCAAGGGCCAAGGCCAGCAGGATCAGCGGGGAGGTGTGGATCAAGCGCATGCAGGATGGTTCCTTCTTCGGGATGCGTGGGGGATCAGGATGACTGCGCCTGCACGATGGCAAGCACGAGGGCGGCATACAGGCGCAGCAACACCCAGCTGGTGGCCACGTAGGTCAACACCGCCGCCACCAGTCGCGGCCACTCGCGGCGCAGTTCGATGAGGAGGAACTGCTTGTAGGCCACCGTCACGACGAGCAGCTTGATGGCGTACAGATAATTGGCGGACATCGCCTTGTAGTCACGCACGAACTCCGGTGTATTCCAGATCAGTGTCGGCACCATGTTGAGCAGGATGGCGGCGATGATCAGGATCTGGCAGTACACCGCCAGCACCGCGTGCTCGATCGCGTTGTAGCCGAGCCTGCGGCGATAGATCAGGTACGAACCGGCCCAGATGGCGAGGATGCCGAGGCTGAAACTCCAGTTGGCGTAGCCCTGCACCAGCG
>JBDSEX010000043.1:0-7996 GCA_039919835.1 Luteimonas sp. | reverse complement strand
AGCCGCCGCGAGCGGCCTCGAATACGGCTTCCAGTTCCTTCGGGTGATGTCCGTAGTCGTCGACCACGGTCACCATGCCGCCGCGGGGAACGTCGATCTTCGCCAGAAGGTTGAAGCGCCGGCCGATCCCCGCGAACGACTCCAGCGCGCGCGCGATGGCGACCGGCTCCACGCCGAGTTGCCAACCGACCGCGGCTGCGGCCAGTGCGTTCTGGACGTTGTGGCGGCCTGGCAAGGCCAGCGTCACGGGGGTGCGCGAGGCATCCGGCAGGCACAGGCTGAAGTGCATGCGCGCGCCTTGCTGCGTGATGTCTTCGGCGCGCACGTCCGCCTGCGCATCGAAGCCATAGGTCATGACGTGGCGCAGCGTCGCGGCGGCGAGCGTCGCGACTTCAGGATCGTCGATGCACAGCACCGCCAGTCCATAGAACGGCAGCCGATGGAGGAACTCCTCGAACGCCGCCTGCACGTTTGCGAAATCGCCACCGTAGTTTTCCAGATGATCTGCATCGATGTTGGTGATGACCGCGATCAGCGGATTCAGGCGCAGGAAGCTGCCGTCGCTTTCATCCGCCTCGGCCACCAGCCACTGCCCGGCGCCAAGGCGCGCATTGGCGCCGGCGGCGAGCAGTTGTCCGCCGATCACGAAGGTCGGATCCAGGCCGCCTTCGCCGAGCACGCTCGCCAGCAACGACGTCGTCGTGGTCTTGCCGTGCGTGCCGGCCACGGCGATGCCGCGGCGGAAACGCATCAGTTCGGCCAGCATCTCCGCACGGGGAACGATCGGAATGCGCTGTGCGCGCGCTTCCATCAATTCGGGATTGTCCAGCTTGATCGCGCTCGACACGACGATGCAGTCGGCGCCCAGCACGTTCGAGGCCGCATGCCCACGATGCAGGGTGGCGCCGAGGGTTGCCAGGCGCCGCGTGGTCGCATTGTCGGCATTGTCTGAGCCCGACACGTCATAGCCGAGCGTGCACAGCACTTCGGCAATGCCGCTCATGCCGACTCCGCCGATGCCGACAAAGTGCACGCGGCGATGGGCCTTGGCCAGATCGCCACTGTCCTGCAACCGCCGGCCGTGCAGTTTGGGCGTCATGCGGCGCCCTGCCGGCTGGGTTGCGGAAGACTGACTTGCAGAACGATGTCCGCAACGCGTTCGGCGGCATCCGGCATCGACAACGCGCGCGCGGCCTGGGCCATCGCCATGCGTTTTACCGGTGCCGCGGCAAGATCGCGCAACACCTCGCACAGACCTCCGGCGAGTTGCGCGTCCTGTTGCAGCAACACGGCCGCGCCGCGCTCGACAAGGAACTGCGCGTTCCTGGTCTGATGGTCGTCGACCGCCTGCGGAAACGGCACAAGTACACTGCCAAGACCCGCCGCGCACACTTCCGCCAGCGTCAACGCGCCGGCGCGGCAGATCACGAGATCGGCCCAGGCGTAGGCCGCCGCCATATCGGTGATGAAGGGTTCGACGCTCGCGGGGATCCCGCAATCGGAATACGCGCGCTGCGCCTCGCCATGCATTTTCTCGCCGCATTGATGGCGCACATCCATCGCCATGCTGGACGATTCCGTGTCGCGCAATGCAACGAGCGCGGCCGGCACGGCATTGTTCAGCGCGCGCGCACCCTGGCTGCCGCCCAGCACGAGCAGGCGCAGCGCACCGGTTCGATTCGACAGGCGGTCTGCAGGCTCGGCGATGCTTGCGATCTGCGCGCGCACCGGGTTACCCACCACTTCTTCGTTGTCGAAGCTGCCCGGAAATCCGGTCAACACGCGCCGCGCGAACTTCGACAGCACGCGATTGGTCATGCCCGGCGCACGGTTCTGCTCATGCACCACCAACGGCACGCCGCCAAGCTTGGCCGCCAGGCCACCAGGCCCCGCCGCATAGCCACCGAAGCTGATCACCGCGCGCGGCTTGCGACGCCGCAACGTGGTGCGCGCGGCGCGGATCGCGTTCAACACGCGCAACGGCGCCAGCAGGAAGGTGCCCATGCCTTTTCCGCGCAATCCGGAGACCGCGATCGTGTCGAGCTGGATGCCATGCGGCGGCACCAGGCGCATTTCCATGCCCCCGCTGGCACCAAGCCAGGTGACCGGAATGCCCCGCGCGCGCAGTGCGTGCGCGACGGCGAGGCCCGGGAAGATGTGTCCGCCCGTCCCGCCTGCCAGGATCATCACGGGAGCTGCCGCATCACTCATGCGTTCCTCCCGATGCCGAGGGTCGGCTCGATGCGGGGGCGCAGGCGGCTGGTGCCGCGCGTGGCGCTGCCTGCCGAAGCGACAGGCGGTGGCGTTGTCGAAGGCAGGCCGCCAACGGAAGGCTGCTGCGCATCGCCGCGAAGCTTGGCGACCTGGCGCTGCGCGCGGTCAAGTTCGTACGACACGCGCAGCAGCAGGCCGAGCGCTGCACAGGTCATCAACACGCTTGAACCGCCGGAGGAAATCAGCGGCAACGTCAGCCCTTTCGTCGGCAACAGGCCAAGGTTGACGCCGATCGAGACGAAACTCTGCAGCGAAATCCACAACGCGATGCCAAACGCGCAGTAGCCGGCGAAGTGGCGCCGCATTTCCACGCACTTCAATCCAATCCAGAATGCACGGCCGACCAGCAGCGCGTACAGGCCAACAATCAGGCAGACGCCGGCGAACCCGAGTTCCTCGGCGATCACCGCCATGATGAAATCGGTATGCGCCTCGGGCAGGTACGACAGCTTCTGCACCGAGCCGCCCAGCCCAACGCCGAACCATTCGCCGCGACCCACCGCCATCAACGCATTGCTCAGCTGGTAGCCGCTGCCAAGCTGGTCGGCCCAGGGATCGAGGAACGATGTGAACCGGCGCACGCGGTACGGTTCGGCGATGGCGATCGCCGCCAGCACCGGCAGGCCGATCAGTACCGGGCCGAACATGCGCGGCATGTGCACCCCGCCGAGCACCAGCATGCCGGCGGTGATTGCGAGGATCAGCGACAACGAACCGAAATCCGGTTGCAGGATCAACAGTGCGACCAGGCCGATGGCGACGAAGATCGGCTTCAATGTCGCCTTCCACGTCGCGTTGACTTCATCGCGGAAGCGCACCAGGTAGCTCGCCAGCCAGACGATGTAGAGCAGCTTGACCGCCTCCACCACCTGGAAATTGGATATGCCCAGGTTCAACCAGCGCCGCGCGCCGTTGACGCTCTTGCCGATGCCAGGCACGAATACCAGCAACAACAGCACGAAGCACAGCAACAACAGCATCTGGTTCCTGGCTTCGATCGATTTCAGTTCGGTGCGCATCATCCACAGCGCGAAGGCGACGCCAATGGCCAGGAAAATCACGTGGCGCGTCAGGAAATAGAACGGGCCGACCGCGAGTCCTTCGCCGATCGCAATCGAACTCGACGCGACCATGACGATACCCAGGCATGCGAGCGCGATCGAGGCGCCGACCAGCCATGGGTCGAAACGACCCGCGATTGCGTCGAGTCGTGTCGCCTGGCGCACGGTTCCGCTGTTGGGTACGTTGCTCATCAGCGCACCTTCAACGTGGCGAGCCCGACCAGCACCAGGATCACCGAGATGATCCAGAAACGCACGATCACGCGTGGCTCCGGCCAGCCTTTCAGTTCGAAGTGGTGATGGATCGGCGCCATGCGGAACACGCGCTTGCCGGTCAGTTTGAACGACGCGACCTGGATGATCACCGACAGCGTCTCGATGACGAACACGCCGCCCATGATCGCGAGCACGATTTCCTGGCGCACGATCACGGCGATCGCGCCAAGCGCGGCACCGAGCGCGAGAGCGCCGATGTCGCCCATGAACACCATCGCCGGATAGGTGTTGAACCACAGGAAGCCCAGCCCTGCGCCCGCGATGGCCGCGCAGATGATGACCAGCTCGCCTGCGCCTGGAATCGCGGGGATCTGCAGGTATTCGGAGAACACCGCGTTGCCCGATGCGTAGGCGAACACGCCGAGCGCCGAGGCGACCAGCACGGTCGGCATGATGGCAAGGCCATCAAGGCCGTCGGTCAGGTTGACGGCGTTGGAGAAGCCGACGATCCAGAAATACGCCACCACCACGAAGAACATGCCGAGTGGAATCCCGATGTTCTTGAGCAGCGGCACGAAGAACGTGGTCGCTGCCGGCGTATCGGCCGTCATGAACAGGAAGACGCCGGCCGCGAGCCCGAAGATCGACTGCAACAGGTACTTCCAGCGCGACTTCATCCCGTTCGGGTCGCGCCTGACGATCTTGATCCAGTCGTCGTACCACCCGATCGCGCCAAATGCGATCAGCACCGCAAGCACGACCCACACGTAACGATTGCGCAGGTCGCCCCACAGAAGCACGGTGACCGTCACCGCGATCAGGATCAGCGCACCACCCATGGTCGGCGTCCCGGCCTTGCTGAAATGCGTCTGCGGCCCATCGCTGCGGATCGGCTGGCCACCCTTGTACTGCGCGAGCCTGCGGATCACCGCCGGTCCCCACCACAGCGAAAGCGCCATCGACGTCAACGCAGCAAGGATGCCGCGGAACGTCAGGTAGGTGAACAGTCCGAAAGTGCTTTGCAGCTGTTCAAGCCAACGCGTGAGTTCAAGCAGCATGCGGTGCGCCCTCCCCATCAGCCAGCAACGCAGCCACGATGCGATCCATCGCGCTGCCGCGCGATCCCTTCACCAGCACGCGAACGTCCGCTGCCGTGTCCGCGCGCAGCGCCGCCGCCATGGCGTCATGCGAGTCGAACGTACGCGCGCCTGCGCCGAATGCTTCTGCCGCTGCCGCACTCAATGCGCCCAGCGTGTAGAGACGCGCGATCCCGGCCGCCTTCGCGCGGCGGCCGGCTTCGGCGTGCAACGCCTGCCCATCCACGCCCAGCTCACGCATGTCGCCGAGGACCAGCCACGCTTCGCCCGCGCCGCCGCCGAGCAGGTCGATGGCGGCGTTGAGCGAACCGGGGTTTGCGTTGTAGCTGTCGTCGATCAGTCGTGCGCCATTGGCGAGGCGATGCGTGACCAGGCGTCCGGCGACCGGGCGGGCTGCGTTGAGGCCCAGCACGATGAGATCCAGCGACACGCCGAGCCCAAGCGCCAGCGAGGCGGCCGCCAGTGCATTGCAGATGTTGTGGCGGCCCGGCAGGGGCAGCGCGATGGCGACGTCGCCCTGCGGCGTCGTCAGCGTGAAACGTGATCCATCCGCCTCGCTGTCGATCCCGCGCGCACCCACGTCGGCACTCGCGTCCAGCCCGAAGCGGATGATGCGGCGGCCATGCGAGCGTTCGGCGAAGTACGGCGCGAATGCATCGTCGGCATTGATGACGGCGACGCCATTGGCTGGCAACGCATCGTAGATGGCCGCCTTGGTGTCGGCCACCCCGAGCAGGCTGCCCATGCGTTCCAGGTGCGCGGGCGCAATGTTGTTGACCAGCGCGACATCGGGTTTGACCACCGCGGTGAGATACGCGATATCACCCGGTTTGCCCGCACCCATTTCATAGATCGCGTACTCGGCATCGTCCGGCGCATCGATCACGGCGAGGGGCAAGCCGATTTCGTTGTTGCGGTTTCCGGGATTGGCATAGGCCATCCGGTTCTCGAGCCGGGCCGCGCGTTCGAGGATCGACAGCAGCAATGCCTTCACGCTGGTCTTGCCGTTGCTGCCGGTGATGGCCACAACGCGCGTACTGCGTTCGCGCTGCAAGCCCGCCGCCAGCGCGGCCAGCGCATGGTCGGTGTTGCCGACGATGACCTGCGGCACGGCCGCGTCGAGCAGGCGGCTCGAGAGCACCGCGCGCACGCCCAGCAATGCGGCGGCCTCGACATGGTCGTGACCGTCGAAGTTCTCGCCCTTGAGTGCAACGAACAGCGTCGCGACCGTGTCGCCCGCGGCTAGCGCGCGCGTATCCGTCGCGATGGCTTCGATTTCCACATCGCCGCCGTGCAGGCGGCCACCAGTGAGTTGCGCGATGCGCGAGAGAAGCAGCGGTGTCACGGCCGCGCCTCCAGGGCGCCGCGCGCGACCTGCGTGTCGTTGAACTGATGCTGGATGCCGTCGATCTCCTGGTATGGCTCGTGGCCCTTGCCGGCGATCAGCACGATGTCGTCCGAAGCGGCCTCGCCGATCGCACGCGCAATCGCGGCGGCGCGGTCGCGCTGCACGATGATCGCGTCTGGTTTCGCGAATCCAGCGAGGATGTCGGCGACGATCGCATCGCCCGGTTCGCGCCGCGGATTGTCGTCGGTGACGATCACCAGGTCCGCGTTGGTTTCGGCAATCGCCGCCATCTGTGGCCGCTTGCCAGCATCGCGCTCGCCGCCGCATCCGAATACGCAGATCAGTCTTGCGTTTGCATGTGCACGCAGGCTCGACAGCGCCTGCAGCAACGCATCGGGCGTGTGCGCGTAGTCGATGACCACCAGTGGGAGCGCGCCATCGCCACCGAGCCGGTTCATGCGGCCATCGACCGGGGCAAGTTGCGAAAGCGTCCGTGCGATCGCTTCAATCGTCTCGCCGAGCGCATGCAGCGCGCCGGCGACGGCAAGCAGGTTGTCGACGTTGAAGCGCCCGAGCAGGCCAGAGTGCACGCGGTGACACCCGCCATCATCGCTGGCGAGATCGAAGGCGATGCCGCTGGCATCGAGGGCAAGGTTCTCAGCGCGCAGGCTGGCATTGGCCGCACCGCGCGAACTCAGCCCGATGCGGCGCAATGTCTGCGGCATTGCGGCGAACAGTTCCGCTCCGAAGCCATCGTCCAGGTTGATGGCCGCGGCCTGCAGCTCCGGCCACGCGAACAACCTCGCCTTCGCCGCGCCGTAGACCGCCATGTCGCCGTGGTAATCGAGATGATCGCGGGTCAGATTGGTAAATACCGCGACATCGAAATGCACGCCATCGACGCGACCCTGGTCGAGTGCGTGCGAACTGACTTCCATCGCCACGGCTTTCGCGCCCGCATCGCGCAACTGCGCCAGCAACGCGTGCAGCTGCAACACCAGCGGAGTGGTGAACCCGGTTGGCGTGGTCTCGCCGAACAATCCCGCGCCCAGCGTCCCGATGCTGCCGCTGCGCTTTCCAAGCAACGTCCACGCCTGCGCCAACAGCTGTACGGTCGAGGTCTTGCCGTTGGTGCCGGTGACGCCGACAGTGGCCATCGCACGCGTCGGGTGATCGTGGAAGCGGTCGCCGAGCTCGCCCATGCGCGCGCGCAGGTTCGGCACCGCGATGGCATCGTCCGGTGCAGGCAGGTCGTCCGGTGCAGGGGCCTCGAACAGGATCGCACCTGCGCCGGCCGCCTTGGCCTGCTCGACGAAGTGCAACCCATGCGCCCCGAACCCGGCGATCGCGACGAAAGCATCGCCGCGCTGGATCACGCGACTGTCCTGCACCAGGCCGGTGATCGCCAGCCCGCGCGGCACGCTGGGGACGTCGGGCAGCAGGTCGCTGAGCAGCATCGCGCGGGTCATTGCGCGGCTCCGCCAGTCAACACCGGCGGCATCACCGCAACGACCGGCTTCGGATTCGCCGCGGCGCGCTTCGCTTCCGCTTCCGCCTGCGCCGCAAGCCATGTCTCGATGTCGTCCGGCGGCACGTCCATCAAGCGCAACGCGCCTTCCATGACGTTATGGAACACCGGCGCGGAGACGAGCCCGCCGTAGTAACCGAGGCTCGGATCGGGATCGTTGATCACGACCGTCATCGAGAAACGCGGATTGTCGACCGGCACCATGCCGGCGAAGAACGCGACGTAACGACGCGAATAACCACCGG
This sequence comes from Luteimonas sp., assembly GCA_039919835.1. Lineage (GTDB taxonomy): Bacteria > Pseudomonadota > Gammaproteobacteria > Xanthomonadales > Xanthomonadaceae > JALYOU01. The sequence continues at coordinate 227 of JBDSEX010000043.1, read as the reverse complement.
CGCTGGCCTTGCGCGCGGTGCCGGTCTTGCCCGCGACGTGGTAACCGAGGATCGCGGCCTGCGTGGCCGTGCCGCCCTTTTCGGTCACGGTCTGCATCATCTTCAGCACCTGGTGCGCGATCACCGGATCAAGCACCACTTCGGCCTGGTTCGCCTGGCCCTTGACGAACGTGGGCGCGATCGCGCGGCCGCCATTGCCGATGGTGGCGTAGGCGTGCGCGATCTGC
>JBDSEX010000035.1:0-9606 GCA_039919835.1 Luteimonas sp. | reverse complement strand
TTGCTGTAGGTCTGCGAACCGCCGCCGCCGGTGCTGTAGCTGCCGGTGATGCTCAGGCCCGAGAACGTTCTATAGCCATACACCAGCACGTGGTAGGTGCCCGCCTGCGCCGTGGCGATGTTGCAGGTCTCGGTGTTGGTGCTGCTCTCGGACCTGCAGTCGTTGACCGTGGTGGTCGGCGCGCTGCCGAACTTCACGTACAGGTCCGCATCGCCGGTGCCGCCGGAGGTCACGAACTTCAGGCCCGTTGCACCCGCCGGTACCGCCAGCGTGTAGCGCAGGGACGCACCCGTCGCAGCGGACTGGCCGGTCTTGGCCACGCCGTTGGTCAGCACGTCGCCGCCACCGCCACCGCCCGTGACCGTGACCGAGCCGGTCTTGGTGTTGGTGCCGCCCGCGTTGTCGGTGACCGTCAGCGTGACGGTGTAGGTCCCGGCGGCGCCATAGGTCTTGCTCGGATTGGCGGCCGTGGATGTGGTGCCATCGCCGAAGTTCCAGCTGCGCGAGGCGATGGTGCCATCGCTGTCGGTGGACGTATCGGTGAAGTTCACCGTCAGGCCGCTGATGCTGGAAGTGAAGTTGGCGACCGGGTTGGCATTGCCGCCGCCACCGCCGCAGTTGGTGCCCGAAGCGGTCACGCCAACGGCCGAGAACGCCGAGACCACGTTGGCCACCGACATGCCCATGTCAGCCGCGGCCTTCTGCACGCCGCAAGCCGCCTGGTTGTAATCGCTGCTCGATGTCCAGTAGTCGCGGTTGGCGCGCGCGAAGGCCTGGAAGGCGGTGCGGGTGGTCCAGCCACTGGTGGTGGCCAGCAGGTAGAACGCCTTGTTGTACACACCCGAGGAGTAATGCACGTCCATGCCCGAGGTGTAGTTGGAGGCGTGGCCGATGGAACGGCCGTCCTGCGGCGGGTTGGCCATGTACCGCAACGCGCCGGTGCCCTTGAAGATCTGCGCCCCGACGAGGAAGTCGTTGGTGCCGTCCTTGAAATACTCGGCCGCTTCGCCGGCCATGTCGGAATACGCTTCGTTGATGCCGCCAGGCTGGTTGGAGTACACCAGGCCCGACTGCTGTTCGGTGTAGCCGTGCGAGACCTCGTGCGCGGACACGTCCAGGCTCACCAGCGGATAGAACGTGGTGGCACCGTCGCCGAAGGTCATCGCCGAACCGTTCCACGTCGCGTTTTCGTAATTGTTGCTGTAGTGCACGCGCATCATCAGCTGGAAGGTCAGCGGCGGCGCGCCCATGTACGACTGGTACATGTTGAACACGACGTTGCCGAAGTAATGCGCGTCGTTGAGCGGAGAGAAGGCGCCGTTGATGGCCTTGACGGTATTGCGCGGGCAGGTGTACGACCACGCGGTCGAACCGGTGGTGCCGTGGTTCAAGTTGACGGTCTTGACGTTGGCGTTGTTCATGGTGCAGGTGCTGCCACTCTGCTCGACGTCGTTGAAGCCGAAGTTGGTTCCGTACTCGTACTGGCCGGTCTTCTGGTTGCCGCCCGGGCCGGTGCCGATCAGTGCGTGGTTAAGACCTTCCCACTGCTTGAGCACCGCCCCGCTGTTGGCATCGACCACGATGTACGGGCGCGTCGGCGAGCCGCCGCCGACGGCGTCGGCGTTGTAAGTCACCAGGTAGGCCAGGTGGCCCCGGCCGGCGTCATCGACGTAGATCTTGAGTTGGGACTTCTGGTTTTCCACCAGGCCGCGGCTCCCCAGCGCCGCGTGCTTTCCGATGGCCAGCGCCTGCGACTTGCTCACCGTCGCGTGCACCGACGGGACGTCCGCTGCCAGGTCCGTGACCATCCGGCCGAACAGCGCCTCGGGATTGCCCCGGCTGTCTTCGCTGACGATCACCTGCTCGCCCAGGATCGGCACGCCGCGGTAGGTCTGCTGGTAACGATGGTTGCGGACCGCGAGGTCCGCGTGGCGCTTCATCAGCACCAGCCGCGAGTCGGCGTCCAGCTGGATCAGCTGTGCATGGCGTTCGTGGTCCATGCCCGACGGGCTGCGCAGACCGGCGCTCTGGGTCTTGAGCGACGTCAGGTTCTGGCGGCCGAGATCAACGCGGTCGGCAGCGAAGGCGCCACCGGCAACGGCCAGCATGGTCGCGGCGGCGAGCGGTTGTAGGTACAGGTTACGATTCACTTCAGTTACCCCTCAATGATGGATGAAAGGCCGCGGAGGCGGCCGCTTCTCTTCAGGTACTGCGGATTCCTTGTGAGCCTTGGTCCCTGCGGGTCTTCCGGATTGAGCCGGTGGGGACTCTGTGACGTTGCGGTGAAACGGGCTGCCGGGCCTGTGACGAGATATCAATTCCCTCTCATTTTTTCGCGATAAACGTGATACAGCGCACGTTCCTTGCGTGAACTGGATTGGACAATCGGTGCAGACTCGTGGCGGCGCCTGCTTGGTGGCCGTGCTGGTCAATCTCCTTCATCCGACTTTCGAGCAGTGCTTCGGCTGCGCCGTGGCCTGCGCATGCGCTTGTTTGGGCAGGGGTACGCTTCGCACGACTCATCGAGATATGCCGTGACTCCCGCGATCGCCACGCCCTGGCCAGCTGAAACCCGCTACCTGCGGATCGACGATCTGACGGTCGACCTGCGTTACCGGCATCTCCGGCACGCCCAGGGCGAGGCCGAATTGCCGCAGCGCGTGTTCGACCTGCTCGTGCTGCTGCTGGCCGAACCACGGACTCTGCATACCCGCGCCAGCCTCTTCGAGAGGCTCTGGCCAGCATCAGTGGTGGAAGATGCCAACCTGACCCAGAGCATCTGGCTGTTGCGCAAGGCCCTTGGACACCACAAGGACTGGGTGCATACCGTCGCCAAGGGCGGGTATGTGTTTGAGCCGCCAAGTCCGGTGGACTGGTTTGCCGAATTGCCGGAGACGATGGCAGCACCCGGGATGATCAGTGCGTTGCCGGCCCCTGCTGCCGCCGCAACACATGCCAGGGCGGCAGGCCTCGGGTCTGTCCGCGATGCCCCGCTCGACGAGGGCGTCGCGCCGACAACCCTGGTGTCCGCCGATGGATCCGCGTCACGCCGCGGTGGCCTGGCCGGTTACTGGAAAAGCGTCGTGGCGGTCGCCGCTCTGCTTGCCTTCATTGCCATCGCCGGCTTCTGGCTGCGCACCGATCCAACCCGGATCGAGCCCGCGCCGGTCCCGCCGCCGCCTCTGACGGTAGCGCTGATCATGGTCGAAGACCGGGGCGCGCCGGCGCAATGGCCGGTCAAGCTCTTGTATGGCTGGCTGAACTGGAAACTCGCCAGCTTGCCCGAAGTGACCGTGCTCAATGAAGCCGAACTGGCTGCGGGCATGGGTTCGACACCGGCGCAGGTCGTGTTCCTGGCCTCGGGCGACGCACCCGACGCATCGGGCAGGCTGCAGCTGCGCGCCCGCTTCCAGCAAGCTGGCCGAGAGCAGCAAATCGAGCAGACCGGAACCCCAGCGCAGATGCCGGCCCTGGTCGATGCGTTGTCCGGCCAGATCATGCAACGGCTGCTGCCGGCGCGGACGGGTCCCTGGCCGCGGCTTGAAGTGGACGCACGTGCTGCGCGCCGCTACGCGGATGCGACCGAGGCGATGGAGCGCCGTGACTGGATGGCCGCCGCCGCCATCGGCGAGGACGTGGTCAAGCTTGCGCCGAGGTTCGGCCTCGCCCGCCTGCAACTGGCACGGGCGCAATCGCGGCTGGCGCAGGCGGCCCAGGCCGTGGAGCACATGGATGCCGCGCGCGACCTGCTGCAGCCCGCGCCGCCGGAAGTCACCGAACTGCTGGACGCGCAACGGCTGGCGGTGAATCCGCAGCAGTACCAGCAAGCCGCCGAGGCCTACGGCAAGCTTGCGACGCGTTATCCCGACAAGACCGGCTACGCGATCGACTACGCAAGCCTGCTGGTCAGCATCGGTCGGCCGCAACAGGCCTTGGCCCTGATGCAGGCGAACGACAAGAAGCAGGCGCCCATCGGTGCCCGCATTGGTCGCCTGCTCACCATGGCCGAGATCTACCAGGCGCTGGGCGATCCCGAACAGATGCGCCAGAACGCGCGCGCCGCCGAACGCTTGGCGCGCGATGCGGGCGCCGGCTGGGAACTGGAAAGCGGAACGGCGCTGCTGATGACGGCCAGCGCGGACACCATCCAGCTTGGGCCACGTGCCGGCAACGCCCTGTATGAGCAGGCGGCCAGGCAATTCGATAAAGCCGGCAACGGAACCGCCGCGTTGTATGCGCGCTTTCTGGCGGAAGTCAGCGGGCCGGCAATGCCGGGCGTGGGTCCGCGCCTGGACACCCTGCTGGCGCAGGCCAATGCAGGCGGCTATCGCGAACTGGAAATCAACATCCTGTTTCACCTGGCCAACCAGCATCAGCTGGCGGGCGACCTGCCGGGTTATCGGCGGCGGCTGGAGCAAGCCGCGGGCATCGCGCAATCCGCCGGCGACACGATGGCCCTGACCAGGCTGGACATGCTTCTGCTGACCGAAGACCTGATGACCGCCCGGATGGCCAGCGCCGACCAGCGCGTCCAGCGCCTGCGCCGCGCGGGGCTGGAAGGGGGCTTGGCGCTGATCGTGGAACAGCTCGACTCAGCTGTCGCAACGGTGCGTGGCAATCGCGCGCAGGCATTGCAGGCACTGGACCGCGCCCAACGCGCCCTGCCTGCGGTCAAACCCGGCGAGCCATTGTCCGAAGCGCATGCGAACCTCTACTGCGTGTTTGCGGAAACCCGCCTGCCGATGGGCGAGTTGTCGACAGCACGTGCGGATATCAAACGCTGCGCGGTTGCCAGCGATCCGTCCACCCAGCTGCTGGTGCTGGTGAACCGCGCGGCCGCCGATCAACTGGCTGGGGACCGCGTGGAAGCACGCAAGCAGTTGCACCGCGTGGAGACCTTGTTGCCTGACCAGGGGGAAGGTCCGGATCGCTGGTTGCTCACCCTTGAGATCGCCCGGCTGATGACCCGCCTCGGCGACGGCGCCGAGTCCGACACGCTGTACCAGTCGCTACCGGCTGCGATCCGCGCCACCGGTTACACGCTGCTGACCGCGCTGCTCGACACCGGGCTGGCGGAAAACGCCGCGGCGCGCGGCGATTGGCCTGCCAGCCAACGGTTTGTCGAAGCGGCGCGCGAGGGCCTGCCCGCCGACACCTGGATCGTTCACAGCCGCCTGCAGTTGCTCGACATCGCCGCGGCGTTGGCCGTCGGCGACCGAGCGCACGCCGGAACGATCGCAGGCAGGCTGCATGCGCAGGCGCATCGCCTCGGCGACGTGGTGGTGCAGATGGAAGTGCACAGCCTGTTGCCGGTCGGTTCGTTCGAGGACGACAGCCTCGCCCATCGCGAGACCCTTACCGCCCGCACCGGCATGCGCGGCGCCACGCTGGAGTGGATGAATGCGGGAGGCGTCCGTAGCGTGTTGAAGCCGGCCGGCACGGCGCGCTAGGCCGCGGAGGAAAGCCCATGAATACGTCCACCCTGCTGCTTGGCGTCATCTTCAGCTCGATTGGTTTGGGCTACTTCATGTATGGCCGAAAGCAGCGCGCTGGAGCGCCCTTGTTGTGCGGCTTGGCGCTGATGATCTATCCCTACTTCACGTCCAGCATTGGCGCTCTACTCGCCTTGGGCATCGTGCTTGCAGCACTCCCCTGGCTGCTTCAGTTGAGGCGATGAAGGGATGCAGGCGCTGGCCGCCGCGTCGATCGCCTGTCGGCCTACTCGTCGTTCAAGCCGACACGCTTGCGGCTCGGTTTGACCCAGGCGTGAGGCTGCTCAGGGGAGGCATGCCCCGGCACATTTCATTCGAACGCCAGGCCGCTACGCGGCCGAGCCAGGGCCCATTCGTACAAAGCCATGTCCGCTGCATGGTGTTGCGCGATGCGCGCGCGTAACCCGGCGTCAATGACATAGCGCTCGCCGTCTCGGTCGGGATTGGGCAATTCCACGGAAGCTGTGCGATCGCCACCAAGATAGCGCTGCGCGAACTCGGTGAAATCCGTGTCGTAGCGCTCGGTGATGCCGATGAACTCGAAGCGCGCGCGATCGAAACCCCACAGATACTGCCCGTAGAGGTTTCGCATCTCCGGACCGAGGCAAAAACGTTCCAGCGACCAGCGTTCGGCGACAACACGGTTGCGCAGCGGCTGCGCGTGATCGTCGCCGGCGTAATCCCGGCACCAGTAGTGGTAGTGGGACTGGACGCGCTCCACCGGATCGCGCAGCCAGGTGGCGTAGCGCGCCGCCTTGCCGCGCAGTGCGATCCGATACTTCAGCGGCAGGAAATGGCCATGGATGGCGGTGACGTCATCGGATAAGCGCTGCTTCGCCGCCAACCCCGCGGTCATCGCGGAGAGTTCGCGCCGCCCCCGCGAAACCTGCATCGGCGGCGCATCGTAATCCTCAAGTAGCCGCGCTCCGTAATGCGCACGCATCGCGTAACGCAGGCTGGTGCCCGCGGTCTTGGGCAGATGCAGCGACACCAGCATCGGCGTGGTCATGTCGAGGTGTCGGTCATGGCGCGGGCAGCGCGCGCCGTGGCGGCAGCGACCAGTCGATCGGTGCCTGCCCGTGCCGCGTCAGATAGTCGTTGGTCGCCGAGAAATGTCCGCAACCCAGGAATCCGCGATGCGCCGATAGCGGCGACGGATGCGTGGTTTTGAGCACGCGGTGCCGGCGAGTGTCGATGACCTTGCCCTTGGCCTGCGCGTACGCGCCCCACAGCAGGAACACGAGACCGTCGCGTTCCCGGTTGAGCACGTCGACGACATCATCGGTGAAGCCTTCCCAACCCTTCCCTTGGTGCGCGCCAGCGCGGCCGTCCTCGACCGTCAAAACCGCATTGAGCAAGAGCACGCCGCGTTGCGCCCACGGCATCAGATAACCGTGGTCCGGCCGCGCGATGCCGAGATCGCGCTGGATTTCCTTGAAGATGTTGTCAAGCGATGGCGGCACCGGCACGCCCGGCATCACCGAGAAGCACAAGCCATGCGCTTGCCCGGGGCCGTGATAGGGGTCCTGTCCGAGCACGACCACCTTGACCGCATCGAAGGGTGTTGCGTCGAACGCGGCGAAGATTTGCGGACCAGGCGGATAGAGGCGCACGCCGGCGGCCTTGCGTTCTCGCAGGAACGCCGACAGGACGCGCAACTCGTCGCGTTGCAGGCGATCGCCGACGCGCGCTTTCCAGGAAGGTTCGAGCTTGATGGGGGCGTCGGGCACGGGAAGGTTCAAGTGCGGATTTTGCATCGGGCAGGTGCATATTCATCGCACGTTTCCGGCTGCCTGTCCGTCATTCCCGCGAAAGCGGGAATCCAGTGCCCTGGTCGTGGTGCGAAAGCAATTGAAGAGTGACTGGAGTTTCGCCCTCGCCGCAATCATGAGCAACGACGTCAACGGGCCTCACGCCTTGGTCCCCGCGCCCTTCTTGAATCCGCCTTGCTCCGGCATGCGCGACAGGCGCAACTGGAACAGGGCCTTGGTGACCAGCAGGCGTTCTTCGATCGGCTTGAGCACGAGGTCGTTGGCGCCGGCGCGCAACAGCTCAGACTGGTTCTTCGCGTTGGCGTCGCCGGTCATCACCAGCACCGGCAGGCGGCGCTTGCCATAGCAAAAATCATTGCGGATGCGGTCGAGCAGGTCGCTTCCCTCGAGTTTTCCTTTCAAATAAACGTCGGTCAGCACCAGGTCGAAGGCCGGACCGTCGTTGCGATTGGCTTCAAGTACCTGCAGCGCGTCCTCGACGCTGATCGCGTGGGTCACCAGCATGCTGTTGTGTTCCAGCATGCGTTTGGTGGCCATGGCCACCACGCGGCTGTCCTCGACGTACAGCACGCGCGCACCGGGAATGGGTTCGGGCAGCACGTAACCGCGAATGAAGGCGGCGAGGGCGGTGTGGCCAAGCGCCTTGTCGAAATAGTCGGTGATGTCTTCGGTGAAGCTGCGCGATTCCAGGTGCGCCTGCACGTCGCCCGACACCACGATCACCGGAACGTAGGCCTGCCCCGCGGCTTCGCGCACCGCGCGCGCGACTTCCATGCCGCCACCGTCGGGCAGTACAAGCGATGTGGTGACCAGGTCGACATGGCCGTCGCCCAGTGCCGCGCGCGCGCTGGCAACGCCTTCGCAGGCGACCACATCGACGTTGGGCAGTTCGCGCGACAGTACGTCGGTGATCAGTTTGCGTACCAGCCGCGAGCCGTCCACCACCATCACGCGCGGCGATTCGGTGACCAGGTGGCGGAGATCGTGTTTCATGCGTTGCGGCATCAGGTGGCAGTCGGCCGGGTCTGGCGCAGGTAATGCCCAGTGACCACGCCCGCACCAAACCATCCGAGCAGGGCCGTGGCGATCACCACCACGCCGGCTTGCAGTGGATTGAAACCGTGCAGCGCGAAACCGCTGCCATAGCTGCGCGCAAGTGCCGCCAGCGGTTGCTGCAACCCGTATCGGATCGCGGTCAGCAGGGCCAGCGCGACTGCGCCAGCCGTCAGCCCGTACCACGCGCCGAGATACAGGAAGGGGCGGCGGATGAAGCCGTCGGTCGCACCGAGCAATTGCAGCACGCCGATCTCCTCCCGGCGTGACTGGATGTCGAGCCGCACCGTGTTGCCAACCACGAGCAAGGCGCCCACGCCCAGCAATGCCGCGAGCACCCACGCCAGCCGCGCGCCGAACCGCAGCCAGTCGTCCAGACGTTGTCTCCATTGCATGTCGTGTTGCACCAGGTCCGCCTCGGGCAGCGCTTGCAGCGATTGTGCCAGCAACGTCTCGTCGCCTTTCGGGGTGACGATCAGCAAATGCGGCAAGGGATTGCGATCGAGCGCGCCCATCGCCGAGTCGAGGGCACCGCCGTCGTCTTGATAGGAACGAGCCAGTTCGGCGAGTCCTTCGTCGGGCGTGCGCCAGACGACGTTGGCGATGTTGGGGCGCCCGCGCAGTTCGTCCGCCAGCATCTGCGCACGCTCACCCGTGGTGCCCTCTTTCAGGAATACGCTGATCTCGCGCGACTGCTCGACGTTGCCGGCGAACCGTTCGATGTTGCGCAGCGCTAGGCCAAGCCCCAGCGGCAGCGCCAGCGCAACCGCCATCACGCCAACCGTGAGCAGCGTGGCCGCCGGCTTGCGTGCGGCACGGCCGAGACTGGCCACGAAACTATAGAGATGATGGTCGAGCCAGGTGCCGATGCGCGAGCGCGGTTTGGCGGCCGCTTCATTTGTACGTCCGTCACGCATCGCCCAGGCCCTCCGGCGCGTTCGCCGAAAATCCCAGGACAAGCGCGCGCACGGTCATTCGGCCCGTTCGTCCGTCCGTCGATGGGGTGGCGTTTGGCGGCTTGCTACTCATCGGCCAGGTCTTCCGGTGCGATGTCGTCGGCGAGGCGGCCTGCGTTCAACACCAGCACGCGCTTGCGCATGCGCTTGACCAGCGCAAGATCGTGGCTCGCGATGAGTACGCTGGTGCCGCGTTCGGGCAACGCGGCGAACAATGCAAGGATTTCGGCGGACAGTGCGGGGTCCAGATTACCGGTGGGCTCGTCGGCCACCAGCAGGCGCGGCTCGCCGATCACCGCGCGCGCGATGCCGACGCGTTGCTGCTCGCCGGCC
>JBDSEX010000023.1:0-2934 GCA_039919835.1 Luteimonas sp. | reverse complement strand
ACCGCAAGAAGCAGCTGGGCGAGATCGATCGGCGCGTGCGCTATCTGTCGAAGCGGCTGGAAGTGCTGCGTGTCATCGAAACCACACCAACCGATCCAGGCACGGTGTTCTTCGGCGCCCGGGTGATCGTCGAACACCTGGGCAATGGCGAACTGCTGCGCTACCGCATCGTCGGTCCCGACGAAACCGATGCGAAATTGGGGTACATCAGCGTCGATTCGCCCTTGGCGCGCGCGATGTTCAAGAAGCGGGTCGATGACGAGTTTGAAGCCACCCTGCCCAGCGGGATTGTTCGTTACGCGATCATCGAGGTCAGCTACGACAACCAGGGCGCTTGACGCAGGCCAGCCAGCGGCACTGGTCACCGCCGGGCCGAGCGCCGGACTGTCGCCGCGCTCCGGGCTGCGGAGCCGTTGCTGCCTAGGTGCCCGCTTGAATACGGCGTTCGTCGACCTCGGGAGTGCCGGAATCGTCTTCCCCCGCATGGCCACATTCTCGCGCACGCCTGGCCAGGGCCTCGTAGCGATCCTGGAATTGCTGGAGTTCGTGTTCTTCCAGCTCTTCGAGATCCAGCAGCGCGTTATGCGCTCCCCGCGTGGCGCGTATCAATTCATCGAGCTTGATCTGCAGCGCCTGCGTATCGCGGTTCTGGGTGTTCTGGATCAGGAACACCATGAGGAACGTAATGATCGTCGTGCCGGTATTGATCACCAGTTGCCAGGTATCGCTGAACTTGAACAGCGGCCCGGTTACCAGCCACACAGCGATCACGCCTGCCGCCAGGCCGAAACACAGTTGTCTCCCGGTGAAGCGCGACGCGGACTTGGCCAGCCGGGTGAACCAGGAAGCATTCATGGCGTCGGACTCTGCTGGAGGGAGGCAGCCGCTATTCTGCGCGCCGACCCTCGGCGCAGCCCTCACCTGCTCAGATGCCGCCGTACCAGTCGTAGCCCTGGTCCTCCCAATAGCCGCCCTTCCCCGCGCCAAATCGTGCATACGCGTTCGCCAGTTCGATGGTATGCACGTACTTGGGTTGTTTGTAACCAAGCTTGCGTTCGATGCGCATGCGTACCGGGGCACCGTTGCCAATCGGGATCGGCGCGCCGTTGAGCGTATGCGCGAGGATGGTCTGCGGGTGGTACGCGTCGAGCAGGTCGATGCTTTCGTAATAGCGGCTGCCGTCGTTGCTGAGATCGTCGAAGCAATGGAACACCACGTAACGGGCGCCGGGCTTCACGCGCGCAAGATCGATCAACGTGGCCAATGGCACGCCCTCCCAGCCACCGATCACGCTCCAGCCTTCGACGCAATCGTGGCGCGTGATCTGGCTGCGCGCCGGCATCGCCCGAAGCGCGTCGAGCGAAAATTCGAGGGGTTTCTCGACCAGGCCGCGAATTTGAAGGCGGTAGTCTCGGAAGTTGTTGGTAGCCAGTGCCCGGTATTCGGGAGTCTGCGGGTTGATCGAACCGTTGGGTCGGAACACCGGCGAAATCATCGACGGGTGATATTCCGGCGCCAGGCGATTGCCGGTGAGCATGCGCTGCACGCGCTGGCTCAGCGGTTCGGCCGTCGCCAGGATGTCGACGAACGTCTCGTTGCCGGACAACGCGTCGCAACCGCCGAGCAAGCCGACGCCTGCACCGGCAAGCGCACCGCGCAGCAACAGGCGGCGCGATGGCTTGAAGTCGTCAGTCATGGCTTGGCTCCCGCACCGGATCAGGGCGTGCCGTTTCCATCCGTGGGTAACGCACCTTGAAGCGACCGGTGATCATCGAACGCAATTCGTTGATCGGGCCGGCATAGACCACCATCACCACGTGCACGAGGGTGAACAGCACGAACAATCCCATCGCGATGAAATGCAGCGTGCGCGCCGATTGCCTGCCACCGACCAGCTGCAGCCACCAACCCAGCACGGTGTCCATCTGTGGCGACATGGCAAGGCCAGTCAGGACGGCTAGCGGCGCCAACACGAAGATCACGCCCAGGTACGCCAGCTTCTGCAGCGGGTTGTAGCGAGCGGCCTCGTCTCCGACCGGGTGCCGGAAGCGCAGGTGATCGCGGATCGAGCGTGGAATATCGCGCCAGTCCCGTCGATGCATCGCCAGGTCGCGTGCCAGATGGCGGCTGGCCAGCGACCACGCCAGGTACAACGCGCCGTTGATGACCCAAGCCCACGCAAAAAAGAAGTGCCAGCGACGGCCCAGCGCCAGGGATTTCGCGCCGGGAATGGTCGCCCACATGGGGAAACCGCGCCGCAACGCAACGCCGTCTTCCGCACGCGTCGAGACGCCGAGAACGCCGGTGGTATCGAATCTGGCGTCGCCGATGGTGGTGATGCCGCGCGCCTTGCCGCTCTCGCCGCGCACGGCCTGCGCTGCGAAGACGGGATCGTCGAAGGTCGCGGCCTGGCCCCAGTACAACGCCGGATGCGCATTGAAAACCTGCAGGCCGCTTCCAACCAGGATCACCATGCAGACGAGATTGATCCAGTGCATCCAGCGCAGCGGCCAACGATGACGGAGGATCGTGCGCCATTCGTAGCGGGGTTGCATTGCCGCGTCAGGATGGACTGCGGCGTGATCTGCCGGGACGGACGACATCATGCGTTCTCCTGAGCGTGGCCAAAGCATACTCCGGCGCGGCGGCCTCCTGTCTATAGACGCGGAGCGCGCGCGCGTGGATGCGCCAAGCCCATGTGCCCATACGGCCATCCAGGCGAACAGATGGCTGGCGTGCATGGCGATGTCGCATCTTCAGCCGTTCAACGGCAGCGGATAGGTCCGGCCTTCCCGCAAGGGCCTGAAGCACGCAGCCTCCCGGTAGAAATCTTGTCCTTCATTCGCCAGGTTCCATCCGGGGATGCCCGACAGCGGCAGCGGCCGCAAGTCCTGCGGATCGACCAGCAGTGCGCGCGTGGCGATTGCTTCCGCG
>JBDSEX010000037.1:0-3087 GCA_039919835.1 Luteimonas sp. | reverse complement strand
GCAGATCGCGCTTCGCCTGGCGCAAGAAGCCTTCACTGCCCGCGGCCTGGCTTCGCGCGATAACGCCAAGGCCAGCGGCAGATACGTCAGCTCTGCGGCCGTGATGAAGACACTGCAGGGCAAACTTGCCAAGGCCAAGCGCGGCCCATGACGTTTCGCGTCCGCTTCACGGAGGAAGCGCTCGCCGACCTGGAGCGGCTCTACGACTTTGCGCTTCAACGCGACGACGGCGACTGGACCACCGCCGAACACGCTCTTGACGCAGTCGGCAACGCGATGCTGCTGCTTCAGACATCGCCCTTCAGTTGCCGCAAGGCGACACCGGTTGACCCCTTTCTGCGTGAACTCATCATCGGCTTTGGTGCGACCGGCTACGTGGCCCTGTTCGAGATCGAAGACGGCAGCACGGTCACGGTGTTGGCGGTGCGGCACCAGAGGGAAGACGACTATCGCTGAGTGACGCACAGCCAGGACCGGAGAGGCGCCGTGAGCCATCGCTGGAGAGACCTCCAGCCGCTGTTCTCAGGTCTAGCCTGGCAGATCATCACGAGAGGTGGCCGCTGCGAGCCCGTGATCCGGCCGGCATGGGCTGTTCCATGCATGACGCAGCGGCATGAAAGTGCAGACTGGTTGAACCGGCCTGCATTTCCCCCCGTCAACGAGCTCGGCGCAGCCCCTAGCGCACCTGCGCCGTCGAGACCGTGTCCTCCAGCAGCGCAGTGAGCTTGGACACATCGACTGGCTTGGGAAAATGGTGATCGATGCCGGCATCGCGGCTGCGTTGCCGGTCCACCTTCTGGCTCCAGCCGGTCACTGCCACCAGCACCAGGCCTGCGTTCTGGGGCATCGCGCGTGCCTGGCGCGCGACTTCGTAGCCGTCCATGCCGGGCATGCCGATATCCAGCAGCACCACGTGCGGCTGGAACTTTGCGATGGCCTGCAGTGCCGCGGCGCCGTCGTGCGCCACCTGCCGCTCGGCACCGAGCAGGTCGACCACCATCGCCATGGACGTCGCCGCATCCACGTTGTCGTCCACCACCAGCACGCGCATGTCGGTGAGTGTCGAAGGTTTCTGCGTGGCCGCTGCGGACAACTGCGTGACGTTGGCCAACGGCAGCCGCACCTCGAAGCGCGCGCCGGTGCCGCGGCCATCGCTATGCGCGGTGACGTCGCCCCCGTGCAGGTCCAGCAGGTTGCGCACCAGGGCCAAGCCGATGCCCATGCCTTCCTGCGTGGCCTCGTTGTCCTGTGGCCCCTGCACGAACAGGTCGAACACGTGGGCGAGATCATCGGCGGCGATGCCGGTGCCGTCGTCCTCCACGCTGACGCAGGCCCAGGCCCCGTCGCGTCGCGCAGTCACCACGATCTGGCCGCCGGGATTCCCGTACTTGGCGGCATTGTTGAGCAGGTTGCCGAACACCTGCGCGATGCGTACCGGATCGGCGTCGATCGGCAACGGCGCGTCGGGCAACGCCATGCGCACCTGGTGGCGTCCGGCTTCGATCAAGGGCCGGCTCTGCTCCAGACCTGCCTGCAGCGCCTGGCGCAGGTCGAGCGGCTCGCGGTGCAGCGTGATCATCCCGCGCGACAGCCGCGACGCCTCCAGCAGGTCATCCACCAGCCGCACCATGTGGTTGACCTGACGTTCCATCATCGTGCGCAATTCCGCGCGCCGCTGCGGATCGCTGTCGTCGAGCGACAGCACGTACAGCGCATTGCGAACCGGCGCCAATGGGTTACGCAGCTCATGCCCCAGCATTGCCAGGAATTCGTCTTTCCGCCGCGCTGCGGTGGCTTCCGCGATGCGAACCTGTTCCAGCTGGTGCAACTGGTCTTCGATTTCGTACTGGCGCCGCCGCGCACGCAACGCGGTGCGCACCGTGCTGACCAGCGCCGCCACCCGCAAGGGCCGCTCCAGCAGGGTCACGTTGCCCAGCGCCGCAACCGCGTCACCCACGGCCAGCGAATCCGCGCCACCCTTGGTGAACAGCAGCACCGGCAGGTCGGACCAGCGCGGCTGCCGTTCCAGCGCGTGGGCAAGCACGTTCATGGCGCCGCCCGGCCCCAGCATTTCCTCGGCCACCAGCACCGCGCCGGCACCGCGCGCCAGCGCGTCGGCCAGTTGCACGCCGTCCGCGCAGATGTCCGCGTCGATGCCTTCTTTCGCGAGCAGCTCCCTGGTCAACTCGGCATCGCGCGCGGTCGCCAGCAGCAGCAGTACGCGCAGTCGCAGGGCGTCGTCGACGGCCACCGCGGTCACTCGGAGGTCGACATCATTGCGGGCGCGTGCTCCTCCTGCGGAACACCGGTCAGCACGCCGCGCAGGTAGTGCAACGGCTCGCCGATCTGAAGCCCGCCGCTGCGGATGCGCAGCTCGCGGATCGTGCGCTCGTGCGCGCCGGTGCGTTTCTTCAGCACCGACAACGCCTGGCGCACTTCGCCACGCGTCTCGTAATAGCGCAGCAGGATCACCGTGTCGGCCAGGTAGCTGACATCGACCGTACTCGACATCGGGCCGATCAGGCCTTGTTGCGCGTTGATCAGCAACGTCATCACGCCCAGCTGGCCGAGGTACGACAACAGCTCGTGCAACTGGATCAACAGGAAGCGCTCTTCCGGCATTGCATTCATGTAACCGTTGAGGCTGTCGATGACCACGACCTGCACGCCGTCCTCCTCCACCGCGCGACGGATACGGTCGACGAATTCACCCGGCGACACCTCGGCCGGATCCAGCGGATGGATCTGCACCAGTCCCTCGTCCATGCGCTGGTCGAGGTTGAAGCCGAGGCCGCGCGAGCGGGTCAGCAGGGCACGTTCGCTCTCGTCGAACAGGAACACCGCCGAGCGTTCGCCGCGGTCGGCCGCCGCCAGGATCACGTGCGTGGCCAGCGACGATTTGCCCGCGCCGGCCGCTCCGATCAGCAGCGTACTGGTGCCGCGATCCAGCCCGCCGCCAAGCAACGCGTCGAGCTCCGGCAGGTCGGTGGATGCGAGTGCGTTTTCGCCTTCCTGCCGGGCATGCGCGGCGATCAGTCGCGGAAACACGCGCAGGCCGCCGGTCTCGATGATGTAGTCGTGGTTGCC
>JBDSEX010000371.1:0-7948 GCA_039919835.1 Luteimonas sp. | reverse complement strand
CCTGCACGCGCTGGGGTCCTGCTTTCCAGAACATCTCGCGCACATGCAGGTCGCTGGACTGGGTCAACATCATCCGGTGCATCGACAACGCCTCGTCGCTGGTGATCAGCGCGAAGAACGCACGGGCAATGCTGGTGAGCTGCGCGTGCAACGGCCCTTGCAGGTGATCGGCGGTGAACAGCTCCGGCGGCAGCAGTTCCTCGCACTTGGCGCTGACAGCCTCGAAGAACAACGCGTCCTTGTCGCCGAAATGGCTGTAGACGGTGAGCTTGGAGACGCCAGCCTCGGAGGCGATCTGGTCCATGCTGACGCCGTCGAAGCCGTGCTGGGTGAACATCGTCTTGGCCGATTCCAGGATCGCGGCGCGCTTGTTGAGATCCTTCGGACGGCCCGGGCTGGCGGTCTTCGCGGGCAGCGGCGCGTGGATGGCTGGAGGCACCGGTCTCGACATGCGGGTAATACTAGACTAATCGGTTTGTTATTTATACCATACCGTCAAGTTCACTAAATGAAGGCAAGCCGTCGTGACCATGCGAACAGGCCCTGCGGGCGTGGGATTGTGCCTCTTCGTGCTGCTTGCGGGATGTGGCACGGAGGGCGTCCCAACCGTCGAAACGGCGCGTCCGGTGCTGGTCCTGCAGCCGGGCGGCGGCGCCGAGTCCGCAGTGAGCGCCTATGCCGGCGAGATCCGGGCGCGCGAGGAAGCCACGCTGTCGTTTCGCGTCGGCGGCAGCGTGATCCGGCGTTCGGTCGACGTCGGCGAACACGTCAAACGCGGGCAGCTGCTGGCCGAGCTCGATGCTGGTGACCTGCGCTTGCAGGCGCAGGCCTCGCAGGCACAAGTGTCCGCGGCCACCGCCGAACTCAACCGCGCCAGTGCGGACCGCGCACGTTTCGCTCGGCTCGCCGAACAACAATTGGTCAGCCGTTCCGCCTACGACGGCGCCAATGCCGCGTACCAGGCCGCGGCCTCCCAGGCCAAGGCCGCGCGCGCGCAGCTGGATGTCGCCGGCAACCAGGCGGCGTATTCGCAACTGCGTGCGCCGCGCGACGGCGTCATCGCGTTGCGCCTGGCCGAGGCCGGGCAGGTGGTCGCCGCGGGCCAGCCTGTCTTCACGCTTGCGGGCGACAGTGGCCGCGAAGTGGCGATTGCGTTGCCCGAGTCGCGGATCCGCGACGTCGGCGTGGGCCAGCCAGCGCTTGTTGAGCTATGGAATGGGGAAGGCCAGCGCATGCCCGGCACTATTCGCGAGATATCACCCGTCGCCGATCCGCAGGCGCGCACCTATGCCGCGCGCGTGGCGTTGCGCGGCGACGCAGCGCAGGCGGTCGAGCTGGGGCAAAGCGCGCGCGTCTATCTTGCCGACGATCGCGATGGCACCGGCAACGCCGCGCTGAGCGTGCCGCTGTCAGCCCTGCAGCGCGGCGCAGGCGCAGGCGGCACGAAGGATGGTGCGGCGCTGTGGGTGGTCGATACCCGGACGCGCAAGGTGCATCTCACGCCGGTGCGCCTTGGCGCATACGGTGAAGATCGCGTGCCGGTGCTCGACGGGATCGCAGCGGATGCATGGATCGTGGTCGCCGGCGGGCATCTGTTGCGCGAGGGACAAGCAGTGCTGCCGGTGGATCGCGACAACCGCCCGGTGTTGCCAGGGGCCGCGACCGCGGTTTCTGCCAAGGCCGCGCGGTAACGCCCCGACATGGCCAACTTCAACCTCTCCGAGTGGGCGCTGCGCCATCGCAGCCTGGTCATCTACGCGATGCTGGTGATGGCTGTCGCCGGGGTGCTTTCGTACAAGAATCTGGGTCGAAGCGAAGATCCTGCCTTCACCTTCAAGGTGATGGTGGTGCGCACGCTATGGCCGGGCGCGAGCGCCGACGAGGTCGCGCAGCAGGTCACCGAGCGCCTGGAAAAAAAGCTGATGGAGACGGGCAACTACGAGTTCATCCGTTCGTACTCACGGCCCGGCGAATCTCAGATCATCTTCGCCGCGCGCGATTCGATGCGCTCCAAGGCGATTCCCGACCTCTGGTACCAAGTGCGCAAGAAGATCGGGGATGTCAGGCCGACGCTGCCGCAAGGCGTGGTCGGGCCGTTCTTCAACGACGAGTTCGGCGACACCTTCGGCAACATCTACGCGCTCACCGGCACCGGTTTCGACTACGCCGTGCTGAAGGACTACGCCGAGCGCGCACAGTTGGCGCTGCAACGCGTTCCCGATGTCGGCAAGATCGAACTGATCGGCCTGCAGGACGAAAAGATCTGGATCGAGCTCAGCAACACCAAGCTTGCGACGCTCGGGATTCCGCTGTCGGCCGTGCAGGACGCGCTTGAGCAGCAGAACGCGGTGTCGCCCTCCGGATTCTTCGAGACAGCCAGCGATCGCGTACGGCTGCGCGTTGATGGTCAATTCGATTCCGTCGAGCGGATCCGCGCCTTCCCGATCCGCTCCGGCGACCGCACGATTCGCCTTGGCGATGTCGCGCGCGTGTATCGCGGCTTCAGCGACCCACCGGCGCCGCGCATGCGCTTTGGTGGCGAGGACGCCATCGGCATCGGCGTGGCGATGAAGGAAGGGGGCGACATCCTGCGCCTCGGCGATACGCTGGAGCACGAAATCGCCAGCCTGCAGCACAGCTTTCCCGCCGGCATGGAACTGCGCAAGGTGTCCGACCAGCCAGCGGCAGTGGAAGAGTCGGTGGGCGAGTTCGTGCGCGTGCTCGCCGAGGCCGTGCTGATCGTGCTGTTGGTGAGCTTTTTCTCGCTGGGTTTTCGCACCGGCCTGGTGGTCGCGGTATCGATTCCGCTTGTGCTGGCGATGACGTTTGCCGGCATGCAGTATTTCGGCATCGGACTCCACAAGATTTCGCTCGGCGCGCTGGTGCTTGCGCTGGGCCTGCTGGTGGACGACGCGATCATCGCGGTGGAGATGATGGCGATCAAGATGGAGCAGGGCTTCGACCGCTTGAAAGCGGCCGCGTTCGCGTGGGACAGCACCGCGTTCCCGATGCTCACCGGCACGCTGATCACGGCGGCGGGCTTCCTGCCGATCGCCACAGCGCAATCCGGTACCGGCGAATACACGCGTTCGCTGTTCCAGGTGGTCACGATCGCCCTGGTGGTGTCGTGGATCGCAGCGGTCATGTTCATCCCGTGGCTCGGCGACAAATTGCTGCCCGATCCGGATGACGCCGCAAAACCGCCGCGCATCGGGTCGCCGAAGGCGCGCTGGAATGGCTTGCGCCAACGGTTGGCCGATCGCAATCCGAGGTTTGCGGTGCTGCTGGCGCCGAGGCCACCGCATGCGCCTGGCGCGCACGACCCGTACGCCACTCCGTTCTACGCACGGTTTCGCAGCGTGCTCGACCTGTGCCTGTCGCATCGCTGGCTGGTGATCGGCGTCACCGTCGCGGTGTTCGCGCTGTCGATCGTGATGTTCCGTTTCATTCCCAAACAGTTCTTTCCCGATTCGGTGCGGCCCGAGTTGATGGTGGACATGGAGCTGGCCGAAGGCAGTTCGCTGCGCGCGACGCAGGCGCAGGCCGAAAAACTCGAAGTCATGCTGCGGCAACGCAAGGACCTGGCGAACTATGTCGCGTACATCGGCACCGGCTCGCCGCGTTTCTACCTGCCGCTGGACCAGCAACTGCCCGCGGCCAACTTCGCCCAGTTCGTCCTGCTGCCGAACGATATCGAGGCGCGGGAAACGGTGCGCGGCTGGCTCATCAAGGACGTCATCCCGAAATTCCCCGACCTGCAACTGCGGGTGACGCGGCTGGAAAACGGGCCGCCGGTCGGCTATCCGGTGCAGTTCCGCGTCAGCGGCGAACACATCGAACGCGTGCGCGCGATTGCGCGCCAGGTCGCCGACAAGCTGCGCGCCAACCCGCATACGGCCAACGTCAATCTCGACTGGGACGAGCCCGGCAAGGTGGTGCGGCTGCGCATCGACCAGGATCGCGCCCGGGCGCTGGGGGTCAGTTCGACGCAACTTGCGCAATTCCTCAGCGGATCGCTGTCGGGCACGCACGTCAGTACCTATCGAGAAGGCAACGAACTGGTGGAGATGCTGCTCCGCGGACCTGCGGCCGAACGTACGCAGCTCGACTTCCTGCCAAGCCTGGCGGTGCCGACCGCTAGCGGCCAATCGGTGCCGCTGGCGCAGATCGCGAAGTTGGAATACGTGTTCGAGGACGGCATCATCTGGCATCGCGATCGCCTGCCCACCATCACCGCGCGCGCCGATATCTACGACGGCACGCAACCCGACACGGTAATGGCGCAGATTTCGCCAACGCTCGACGGGATCCGCGCCACGCTTCCCTATGGGTACTCGGTGAAGATCGGCGGCAGCGTCGAGGATTCCGCGCGCGGCCAGGACTCGATCGCCGCGGGCATGCCGCTGTTCCTGTTCGTGGTGATCACGCTGCTGATGCTGCAGCTGCGCAGCTTCTCGCGCGCCGCCATGGTGCTGCTCACCGCGCCGCTGGGGATCATCGGCGCGGCGCTGTTCCTGCTGATCTTCCGCGTGCCGTTCGGTTTCGTCGCACTGCTCGGCACCATCGCGCTGGCCGGCATGATCATGCGCAACTCGGTGATCCTGGTGGACCAGATCGACCAGGACATTGCCGCCGGCCACGACCGCTGGCACGCGATCATCGAAGCCACCGTGCGCCGGTTCCGCCCCATCGTGCTGACCGCCCTTGCCGCCGTGCTGGCGATGATCCCGTTGTCACGCAGCGCATTCTTCGGCCCGATGGCGGTGGCGATCATGGGCGGCCTGACGGTCGCGACGGGGTTGACGTTGTTGTTCCTGCCGGCGTTGTACGCGGCGTGGTTCAAGGTGCGGCCGAGCGAAGCGAGGTGATCGCGCAGACGCCCGGACAAGCGCAGCGCATCCGAGGTACTTCGTAACGCGAGGATGCGTCCCGGGTGCGGCCCGCGGCATTGCCGTGGATCGTCATCACACCTCGATCAGTCGACCGAAATCCCCGCCAGCCTGTGCAGCGCTTCAGCGTACTTCGCACGCGTGCGTTGGATCACGTCGGCCGGCAAGCGCGGTCCGGGCGCGGTCTTGTCCCAATCCAGCGTTTCCAGGTAGTCGCGGACGTACTGCTTGTCATAACTTGGTGGACTGATGCCAACCTTGTACTGGTCAGCGGGCCAGTAGCGCGACGAATCCGGCGTCAGCATTTCGTCCATGACATGCAGCCGGCCGTCGGCGTCCGTGCCGAACTCGAACTTGGTGTCGGCCAGCACGATGCCCCGCTGCGCCGCGTAGTCGGCGGCGTACTGGTAGATGCGCAGCGTCGCATCGCGCACCTGTTCGGCGAGGTCCGCGCCGACCGCCCGCACCATCGTGTCGAAGTCGATGTTCTCGTCATGGTCGCCCACGGCGGCCTTTGTCGAGGGCGTGAAAATCGGTTGCGGCAACCGCTCGGCCTGCTGCAGGCCATCTGGCAACTCGATGCCGCTGATGCGTCCCGTGCGCTGGTAATCCTTCCATCCGCTGCCGATGACATAGCCGCGCGCGATGGCTTCGACCGTGACCGGTTTCAGTTTCTTCGTGACCACCGCACGCTGGGCATACAGCGCGGGATCGACGCCGTCGGGCAGGACCGTAGCGACATCGATCCCGGTCAGATGATTCGGAAAGATGTGCGCGGTCCTGTCGAACCAGAAATTGCTGATCTGGCACAGCATTTCGCCCTTGCCCGGGATCGGATCGGGCAGCACCACGTCGAACGCGCTCAGGCGGTCGGTTGCCACGATCAACAAGGTATCGTTGTCGAGTTCGAATACATCCCGCACCTTGCCGCGATGGCGCAGTGTCAGGCCGGGCAGGTCGGAGTGCAGCAGGGTGGTGGACATGCGCGTGCGGGGTGTGGGCGGGGTAGTGTAATCGTGTGTCGTCGGTTGGCAGCCGTAAAAGCACGCGGATAGCGGGCCAGCGCAACCGGCAGTCGCGAACGTGTCCGCAGCGTCATTCCCTCGAAGGCGGGAATCCAGGGACATTCGCTTTCATACCGCCGCACGAAGCAGGGTCCCTGGAATTGCCTTCGCGGAATGACGAACCAGGGACCGCTGCTGCCGGCTCACGCGTGTCGGTGTGCGGCTCACGGCTGGTGGGCACCCACGGGTACACTTGCCCCATGAAACGCTGGTACGGAAAACTGCTCGGGTTCTTCGCAGGCGCGGCCTTGTTGCGCGTCAATCCGCTGCTCGGAGCACTTGTCGGCCTGCTGGTTGGCCATGCGTTCGACACCGACTGGTTCAAGCTGCGCCGCGACAATCCTTACGGCATCCTCGGCCTGGCCGAGGACGCCAGCGACGCCGACGTGGATCTCGCCTATCGCCGGCTCATCAGCCAATACCATCCCGACAAGCTGGTCGACGTCGCCGACGAGTTGCGTCAGCAGGCGGATGCCAAGGCGCGCGAGATCAATGCCGCGTACGACCGGATCAAGACGTTGCGCAAGGCACGACAGAACCGCTGACGTCACGCGATCGAGGTGGTCAGCCATGCCTGTGACGGACTCTGGAAACGACGCGCACAGTGCGGCCTGGGGCGGGTCCATCGCTGAAAACAAGCCCAAGTCCACCGACAACCTGGCGGTCCGCCATCGACGACGATGGCAGTCGCAAGGACTGCGAAAGATCGCCGCATCGATCTTGGTCACGTCACCAAGGAGCCGCGGCTGCGTGCTAACCAGCCTGTGAATATTCACCAAGGCATTGCCATCTGGGCAGGATCGGGATCCAAAAAAAACACACCCGGCCCGGCCGGGTGTGTTCGGTCAACGCAACGCCGGCTGGTCAGAACCTGTAGCTGGCCGTCAAACGGAAGCTGCTGAAGTCGAAATCGTCGTCATTGCGGCGGAAATCGGTGCCGTTGCCATTGACAAGAATGAACGGGCTGGTCGCGGGCGCAGTACCACGCGCCACGCGCACGCGAGCATCTTCGTCCTGCAGGTTGGTATAGAGGTATTCCAGTCCAACCGAAAAGCGGTCGCCAATCCTGCGCTCGACACCAAGGCCCGCCTGATAACCGGTCGCATTGTCGTCGTCGCCGCTGGAGGTGAACTGGTTGACGCGGTTGCTGGAGGTGAAGCTGTTCTCGACCCGTCCCGAGGCGACGCCGCCGGTGGCGTACAACAACGTCCTGTCGTCGCTGGTGATGGTGTAGCCGATGCGGGCGCGGATCGCGCCCAGGCCGTCGATCTTGCGCAGCATCGTGTATGACGCAGGCGTGGTGCTGAAAGCGGTCACCGCGTCGCGTACATCGTTCATCGAATACTCGCCGAGCACGCCGTACACCCACTTGCCGGACTGCCAGTCGTAACCCACGCGCACGCCCCAATCGGCGCCACCGGTGTCGTCTTTGCAGCTGTCGGCTGCGCGCGGCGAACGCGCCTGGCCGCCGCATGCGCCCGTCGCAAAGGCGTTGGCTCCGGTGGTGGTGCGGATCGTGTCGCCGAAATTGCCGTCGAGGTTGGTGTCGAAGTCGATGCTGCCGTTACCGTTGGGAGCGACGATGCCGCCGGCATGGCCACCGACGTACAGCCCGGTCCAGCTATCGGACTCCTGTGCGAAGGCGGGTGCGGCGCTGGCGGCAAGCAATGCGAGCGCGATGCCCGAAACAAGCAAAGGGGTTTTCTTGGCTGCTTTCATAAAGGGTAACTCCAGGATGCGGATGGTCCATGCATGGACGCGTAATCGCGGGCCACCCATTCCTGGCGTGCCCACTGTCAACGTCGACTACGGGCGGGATGCGGCCTTGGATGCAGGCAAAGACGCGGGCAAAGGTAAGCGGCTGGTCCTCGACGTACGCGGCCCTGCGGTTAGAATCGCCGCGACGATGCCGCGATTTCGGCATCCATCCACGGACCGCCGCGCCATGGCCCCATGCGTCATCGCTCCCTCCATTCTCTCGGCCAACTTCGCCAA
>JBDSEX010000366.1:0-2922 GCA_039919835.1 Luteimonas sp. | reverse complement strand
TCGCATCTGCGGACACGTTGGCCGTTGGCGTCCGTCGACGCCACCGCGCTCCCGCACGCCGCAGATCTCGCGCGGCTTGCCGCACGCGCCTTTGCACGAGGCGAGGCGGTGCCGCCGGACCGTGCGGAACCTGCATACCTGCGCAACAACGTCGCGCTTACCCTGGAACAACAACAGGCATTGCGCGCGTCGCGCCAGTGAGCTGCAAGGGCTGTCATCGGCGTCGCTGTCAAACAGAATCCCGGATATGTGACTGGATTGCTTGCATCAACGCGGCGACCTGGAGTGCGGCCGCCACGCTGGATCGCCTACGGCTCAACGCAGCGTCAGGAACAAGCCGACGACGTAGCTGCAGATAAACCCCAGCGACAGCACCATGTTCCAGAAGTGGAAGCGCGCGCTGCGAACATGGGCCGCAAGCAGTGCGATCGGGATCAGGGCCAGCCGCGATGCGACGTCCGCATCCATCGGCAGGCCGCCGTCATTGACCAGCTCCTCGATCAGGCTGATCGCCGGAAGGGACGCCAGCAACCCGAAAAACCAGGGACGCCCGGCGTCGAAGTTCGCCTGCAGGTCCACGACGTCTTCGTCGCCAAGCTCGGGCAGCACCAGGTAGCTCAGCAGGAATGCGTTGATCGGGATCATCAGGTAGAGCAGGAAAGCGAAGAACGTCCATTCGCTGTCGCCGCGTCGTTCGAACGCGACCCACCAGATCTGGATGTTGGCGAGGAACAGGAACGCCATCCAGCCGAGCGTGATCGCATGCGGGCGCACGCGCCGCCGCAACTGGATCAATCGGGCAGCACCGGACAACAGCCGCGTCAGTGCCAGTCCGATGATGATCGATACCAAAACAGACAGGTATTCAAACGTCGTCATGTGGGCGTCATTGGTCGATCAACTCCCCGCCCGCGAGGAAATTCCAGGTGCGGGTCACGTGGAGGATGTCGATGTTGTCTTCCGTCTTGGGAAGCACGGGATAGGGTTCGGCGAGCTTGACGATGCGCAGCGCGGTGGCGTCAAGCAGGGGGATGCCGCTCGACTCGATGATTTCGGCACGCTCCACGCTGCCGTTGCGGCGGATCGCGATGCTGACGACGAGTTGGCCGGCCAGCCTGCGGCGTCGAGCTTCGTCGGGGTAGTTGAGGTTGCCCACGCGCTCCACGCGATCGACCCAGGCGCGCAGGTAGGCGGCGTATTCGTACTCGCGGGTGCTGGCCGAAACGAACTTGCGCTTGGGCCGTTTGGCGTAGCGCTGCGAACGCAGGTGGATCTCCGCGGCGAGGCGCGCCATGGCCAGGTCCCGATCGATTTTTTCCTGGCCCGGCGGCAGCGCCGAGGGCTCGGTTTGCGGGGTGGCCTCGGGCGTCGGCGTGCGCGCTTCGGACTGCAATGCGGTGATGACGCGGGCCTTGGGCGGCGGTTGCGGCGCAGGGGTCTGGGCACGCAGCGGTTTCGGCGCGACGCCATTTTCGAGTTGCGGCACGCGGCCCGCCTGCGTATCCCGCGGACGATTGGTCTTCTCGTGCTCGCCCCCACCCTGGTTGTTGGCCTGCGCAAGGAAATCGGCTTGTTTGGGCGTGAGCGGCGACGAGGTCTGGGTGAGGATCACGTCGAGCGTCGGCAACACCGGTGCGGCGTCGTCGAGCGCGAATCCCAGGCCGAGGATCAGCACGCCGTGCAGGAGCAGCGACAGCACCAGGGTCGCGCCGAGTCGCTGGTCGTCGCCGATGCGGGGTGCGGCCGGGGCGGGAATCATCGTGTCTGGGGAACGACGCTGGCCGTCGATTGCCTGGATGCTCGCGAACAGGGCGGGACACACCCTGCGGGCCATGCTGCCAGCCTGGAACCCCCCGATGCTGGATTGCTGCCGGGGCCGTCCGGACCCGCGTTTCGCTCCGCGATCATCGGCAACTGCCCCATCACGCCAGCTGTCCTTCGATCACGTCAAACAACATCCCCGCGATGTTCAAGCCGAACTGCTCATCCAGTTCGCGGATGCAGGTGGGGCTGGTGACGTTGACTTCCGTGAGGTAGTCGCCGATGACGTCCAGGCCGACGAAAAGCATGCCGCGCTGACGCAGCGACGGACCGACCTGCGCAGCGATCCAGCGGTCGCGACTGCTCAGCGCGCGGCCTTCGCCGCGTCCGCCCGCGGCGAGGTTGCCGCGGAATTCGTCGCCCTGCGGGATACGCGCGAGGCAATACGGCACCGGTTCGCCGTCCACCAGCAGGATGCGCTTGTCGCCTTGGGCGATCTCCGGCAGGTAACGCTGCGCCATCGCCAGGTGCTTGCCGCCGTCGTCCAGCCCCGCTCCGACCAATGTCTCAAGAATCACGTTCAGGTTGGACTCGCCCGCGCGAACACGGAAGATCGAACGTCCCCCCATGCCGTCCAGTGGCTTGAGTACCGCTTCCCCGTGCTCCTGGACAAAGGCCTTCAAGTCGGCGGCGTTGCGGCTGACCAGCGTCGGTGGGCAGCATTGGGGGAATGCCAGCGCGCCGAGTTTCTCGTTGATGTCGCGCAATCCCTGCGGATCATTGACCACGCGGGCG
The DNA here is from genome assembly GCA_039919835.1 of Luteimonas sp. Classification (GTDB taxonomy): domain Bacteria; phylum Pseudomonadota; class Gammaproteobacteria; order Xanthomonadales; family Xanthomonadaceae; genus JALYOU01. The sequence goes on along the minus strand of JBDSEX010000366.1, from coordinate 366 downwards.
CCCTGGCGCTGCGCCAGGGAAAGCAGGTGGGTGTCGTGCAGGTAGTTGGCATCCACCGGCGGATCCTTGCGCATCAGGACCACGTGACCCGACCCCAGCTGCATCTGTGACGGCTGTCCCAGATCGAACCATTGACCCGCAACGTCACGCACCGACAGCGCGGAGGCCGTCGCCATGGCCGTGCCGCCGCTGGCGAAAAGTCCCCCGGGAGCCACGTAGTGGAGGCGATGACCGCGCCTTTGCGCTTCCAGCAGCATCGCGAAGGTGGAGTCCTTGGCGATGTTGATCGCCTCGATCGGGTCCATCACCACGACGATATCCAGCGGCATGCGAACCCTCCACGGCAGAATGTGACGAATGTTAGCA
>JBDSEX010000185.1:0-2516 GCA_039919835.1 Luteimonas sp. | reverse complement strand
CCGCACGTCGACAAGGACGCGCGCGACCAGTACGAGACCCGCACGCACAAGCGCGTGCTCGACATCGTCGACCCCAACGACAAGACCGTGGACGCGCTGATGAAGCTCGAACTCGCGGCGGGCGTCGACGTCCAAATCAAGTTGACCTGAGGCTAAGACTATGGCGACGAAGAAATATTCGTTGGGCATCGTCGGTCGCAAGGCCGGCATGAGCCGCATGTTCACCGAAGACGGCAAGTCCGTGCCGGTGACGCTGATTGAAGCGACTCCCAACCGCATCACCCAAATCAAGACGACCGATGGCGATGGTTACAGCGCCGTCCAGGTCACCACCGGCGTACGCCGCGCAGCGCTGATCAACAAGGCGGGCGCAGGCCACTTCGCCAAGTCCAAGGTCGATGCCGGGCGAGGCTTGTGGGAATTCCGCATTGCCGACGACAAGATTGGCGACTACGAGATCGGCGGCGAAATCAAGGCCGATATCTTTGAAGTCGGCCAGATTGTCGACGTGCAGGGCGTCACCAAAGGCAAGGGCTTCCAGGGCACGATCAAGCGCTGGAACTTCAAGATGGGCGACGCGACGCACGGCAACTCGTTGTCGCACCGTTCGCCGGGCTCCATCGGCCAGCGCCAGACGCCGGGCCGCGTGTTTCCGGGCAAGAAAATGTCCGGGCACATGGGCTCGGTCCAGCAGAGCACGCAGAACCTGCAAGTGGTCAAGGTCGACGCCGAGCGCGGCCTGATCGCGATCAAGGGCGCAGTGCCGGGCGCTCCGGGCGGCGACGTGATCGTGCGGCCGGCAAGCAAGGGAGCATGACGATGGAACTCGCCATTCATAGCAGCAACGGCAAGGCCAGCGACAAGACGCTGTCCGTTTCCGACGATATCTTCGGCCGTGCATTCAGCCACGATCTCGTTCACCAGGTCGTTGTTGCCTACCGCAACGCCGGCCGTTCGGGGACCAAGGCGCAGAAGACGCGTTCGGAAGTCAGCGGCACCACCAAGAAGTCAAAGAAGCAGAAGGGCGGCGGAGCGCGTCATGGCGCGTTGACGGCACCGATCTTCGTTGGCGGCGGCGTGACGTTCGCAGCCAAGCCGCGCAGTTTCGCGCAGAAGGTAAACCGCAAGATGTACCGCGCCGCCATCGCCGCGATCCTGTCCGAGTTGAATCGCCAGGACCGCCTGATGGTGGTTGACTCGTTCGACATCGATTCGCCGAAGACGAAGGGCATGGTCGCCAGGCTCAAGGATCTGTCTACCGGACGTCGTCCCCTGCTGGTTACCGAAGACGGCAATGAACATCTTTACCTGGCTGCGCGCAACCTGCCTTACGTGGAAGTTCGCGACGTGCAGGGCCTGGATCCCGTGGCCCTGGTCGGTTCCGATTCGGTGGTGATGACCGCAGATGCGGTCAAGAAGATCGAGGAGTGGCTGGCATGAGCAACGCCAATGTCTATAACGTAATCCGCGCGCCGCACGTGTCTGAAAAGACTGCCCGCCTGCAGGAAGTTTCCAATCAGTACGTGTTCGAAGTCGCCAAAGGCGCGACCAAGGCCGACGTCAAGGCGGCGATCGAGAAGATATTCGACGTCAAGGTCGAAGCGGTCAATGTGCTGAACGTGAAAGGCAAGAACAAGACCTTCCGCTTCCGGGGCGGCAGCCGTGGCGACTGGCGCAAGGCGTACGTGAAGCTGGCCGATGGCCAGTCGATCGACGTGACAGCGAAGGCATGAGGACGAAGTTTCGACTCGTCGGAACTTCAAAGAGGACATATTCATGGCATTGATGACATTCAAACCAACGTCTCCAGGTCGCCGCTCCGCGGTGCGCGTCGTGACGCCCGATCTGCACAAGGGCGCGCCGCACGCTGCGCTGGTCGAGCCGAAGAGCCGCACCGGTGGCCGCAACCACCACGGCCGCATCACGACGCGCCACATCGGTGGCGGCCACAAGCAGCATTACCGCATCATCGACTTCAAGCGCGACAAGGAAATCATCCCGGCGCGCGTGGAGCGTATCGAGTACGACCCGAATCGCACCGCGCATATTGCGCTGCTTTGCTACGTCGATGGCGAGCGCCGCTACATCATCGCGCCCAAAGGCCTGAAGGCGGGCGATCAGGTAATCGCGGGTGAAAGCGCCCCGATCCGGTCTGGCAATACCCTTCCGCTGCGTAACATCCCGGTCGGCACCACGGTGCATTGCGTCGAGATGAAGCCTGGCAAGGGCGCACAGATTGCGCGCGCCGCCGGCGCCAGCGTGTATCTGGTCGCGCGCGAACAGGGTTACGCGACGTTGCGTCTCCGCTCCGGCGAAACGCGCAAGGTGCCAGTCGAATGCCGCGCCACCATCGGTGAAGTCGGCAACGTCGAGCACAATCTCGAGAAGCTGGGCAAGGCAGGCGCTTCGCGTTGGCGCGGCATCAAGCCGACCGTTCGCGGCGCTGCCATGAATCCGGTCGATCACCCGCACGGTGGTGGTGAAGCCAAGGCCGGCCAGGGCAACCCGCATCCGGT
>JBDSEX010000164.1:0-4687 GCA_039919835.1 Luteimonas sp. | reverse complement strand
CGCCGGCGTTTGATCGCGGCATGGCCGATGAGCTGAAAGAGGTCGAGGCCATCGCCAACAATCCGGACAAGCCGAGCTTCGACAACACGATCCTCGCACTGGAACTATCCGGGCAGCTGCTCGGGCGCGCGCGCACCATTTTCGGCAATCTCGACAGCGCCGATACCAACGACGCACGCAAGAAGATCGATGCCGACTACTCGCCGAAGTTTGCCGCGCATAGCGACGCGATCCGGCTGAATCCGAAACTCTTCGCACGCGTCAAGGCCGTCTACGACGCGCGCGACACGCTGGGCCTGGATGCCGTGGGCACGCGGCTGGTCGAGCGTTATCACACCGATTTCGTGCGCGCCGGCGCCAAGCTGTCGGAAGCCGACAAGACCCGGCTCAAGGTGATCAATTCCGAACTCGCGACGCTGGGCACGAAATTCAGCCAGAACGTGCTGGAAGAGGTGAATGCGTCGGCCGTGGTGGTCGATTCGCGAGACGAACTGGCCGGCCTGTCCGATGAGCAGATCGCCGCCGCCGCGGAAGCCGCCAAGGCGCGCAAGCTCGACGGCAAGTACGTGATCGCGCTGCTCAACACCACTGGCCAACCGGCCAACACCGAGCTCGACAATCGCGCGCTGCGCGAAAGACTGCACAAGGCATCAATTGGGCGCGGCAGCCACGGCGGCGCTTACGACAACACCGGAATCATCTCGACCGTGCTGAAGCTGCGCGCCGAGAAAGCGAAAATGCTGGGGTATCCCACGCATGCCGCCTACGTGCTGGCCGATGAAACCGCGAAGACGCCGGACGCTGTCAACAAGATGCTGCTGCAGCTTGCACCGGCCGCCGTCGCCAACGCCAAGCGCGAAGCCGCCGACCTGCAGGCGATGATCGACCGTGAACAGAAAGCCAAGGGCGAGCCGACCTTCCAGCTGCAGCCGTGGGACTGGTCGTATTACGCGGAGAAGGTGCGGCAGGACAAGTACAACTTCGACGAGTCGCAGCTCAAGCCTTACTTCGAGATGAAGAACGTGCTCGAGAATGGCGTCTTTTACGCCGCCACCCAGCTGTACGGCATCACCTTCAAGGAACGCACCGACCTGCCCAAGTACCACCCGGACACAAGCACTTACGACGTGTTCGACACCGACGGGAAGCAGCTCGCCATCTTCATCGCCGACATGTACGCACGCGAGTCAAAGCGCGGCGGTGCGTGGATGAACCTGTATGTGGGCGAATCGGAGCTTCTGAACCAGACGCCGGTCATCGCCAATCACTTGAACATACCGAAGCCATCCGCCGGCAAGCCGACGCTGATGACGTGGGATGAAGTGACGACGATGTTCCACGAATTCGGGCATGCCTTGCATGGCATTTTCTCTGACGTGAAATATCCGTACTACACGATGAACGTACCGCGCGATTTCGTGGAGTTCCCGTCGCAGGTCAACGAGATGTGGGCCGACTGGCCATCGATCCTCGCCAACTATGCCAAGCACTACCAGACCGGCGAGCCGATGCCGAAGCCACTGCTGGACAAGGTGTTGGCGGCATCGAAATTCAACCAGGGTTTCGCCACCACTGAATACCTGGGCGCAGCGATGCTCGACCAGAGCTGGCACCAGATCGGCGCCGACCAGATCCCCGACGCGTCGGGCGTGATGGCATTCGAGGCTGCCGCGCTCAAACGAAACGGCACCGATTACGCGCCGGTTCCGCCGCGTTACCGCACGCCTTATTTCAGCCACATCATGGGTGGCTATTCGGCGGGCTACTACGCTTACATCTGGTCCGAAATCCTCGACGCCAACACCACCGAATGGATCAAGCGGAATGGTGGCCTGACTCGCGCAAACGGTGATCGTTTCCGCCAGACGCTGCTGTCCCAGGGCGGCAACAAGGATGCCTCGCAACTGTTTCGCGATTTCGCCGGCAAGGATCCCGACATCAGGCCGCTGCTGGTGAAGCGTGGCCTCGTGACCGATGTCAACGACGGCGCGCCGCCTTCCACGCCGGAGGATGGCAAGAACTGACGGGGGATTCTTCGCGGCAGGGTTGGATCACCTCCCTGCTCCGAAGACCAGCCACCCCACCGATGCTCCATCGAAGGCCCGCCGACACGGGCCTTCTTTTTCGGTTCGCCATCACCGCAAGCCAGGCACGTCCATCCCGGAAAGCAGCGACCCGCTTGTAGCCACGGTGATATCGCGGGTCACTGGTACGCCCTGACGGCGACTCCGTGTTTTAACGTTTACTTGTAAATCGCTTCGACGTGCGGCCAGCCCTGCCAGACTGTACTTCGCATGTCGCGGCCCGATTGGGGATTAAGATCGGCCCATTGAAGACAGGGGAACTTATCTTGCCGGCAAGGAACGCATCCCGGACCACGGGCGAGGAACCAACACCAGGTTCACCGCCAGACGTCGGCGGCCATGGGTTCGACGCGCCCTCACGCGCGACGGCATGGGCTTGGAGCTTGCTGGCTTTGGTGCTGGGCATCGCGCTGTCGTACTGGGTGGCGACCCTGCAGCAGCGTCGCAACGAGGCTGGCCAGCAACGGGCGTGGTCCCACATCGCCAACAGCGGCTACATGGCGCTGGTCGATCAGATCCAGGCCTGCGCGCTGCTCGTGCGCGCGGTGCAGACGCTGTTCCTGACGTCCGGTGACGTCGATCCGGTCCGCTTCGCCAACGCCTACGCCAACCTGAAACCACGCGAAGCCTTCCCGAGCCTGCAGGCCGTGGTCTACGCGCGGCGCCAACTACGCCCGGACGGCGAACATTTCATCTCCGAAATGGTCGCGCCCGTGTCCGGCAACGAGCGCGTCATCGGCCTGGACGTAAACCGTCAACCACCCAACCTTGCCGCGGTGCTGCGTTCGCGCGACAACGACGAAGCGGCGATGTCCGGCCCGTTTCGCCTGATACAGGCGCGGCCGCAGGACAGGGTGGACGGCATCACGCTGCGTTTGCCGGTCTACAGCGCGGGCTCGCCGCCGCGCAATGTGGCCGAGCGGCGCGCGCGCATGCGCGGGTCGCTTGCAGTGTCGTTCCGCATCAGCAGCCTCATCGAGACAGCCCTGCCGGATGAAGCACGTGCACGCCTCCATGTGCAGGTGACCGACGTGACCGGCGGCGCGCCGCTGCCGTTGTACGACTCCCATCCGGCGGCCCGCCATGACCATGTGCGCGACGTGGGCGGTTACAGCTTTGACCGCCAGATGGGACGCGGCGGCCGCGTCTGGCGCGTCACGATGCACCCCGTCGGCAACGCGGCAGCTGCTGCTGCCTGGCAGCAGCCGCTGTTCTTGCCCGGGCTGATCGCCAGCCTGTTGCTGGCGCTGCTGGCGTGGTCGGTGGCGAACACGCGCCGGCGCGCACTCGAACTGGGCGGCCAGATGAGCCGGCGCTATCGCGAGAGCGAGGAACGCTTCCGCAGCCTCAACGAACTGATGCCGGCATTGGTACTGCTTGCTCGCGAGAGCGATGGACGCATCGACTATGCCAACCAAGCCGCACGCGAGCGCCTTGGCAGCGAAATCGGCAACGGCGCCGCGCTGCAAGCCTTGTTCGATGACCCCGACATCCATGCGCTGCTGGCCACGCTGAGCGCAGAGGCGGAGTGGCGCAATGTCGAAGCAATGTTGTGTTCGCTCAATGGCGACCGCTTCTGGGCCAGCACCTCGATCTCGCCGATCAACGTGGAAGGCGAGAAGAAATTGTTGATGGTGGCCAAGGACATTTCCGAACAACGCCAGCTCACCGAACTGTTGAGCTACCAGGCCACGCACGACACGTTGACCGATCTCTACAACCGCCGTGAATTCGAACGCCATGTGGAACGCTCACTGCATGCCGTCGCCAAGGGCGATCCGCCCAGTGCGTTGCTGTACATCGACCTGGATCAGTTCAAGCTGATCAACGACACCTCCGGCCATCTTGCGGGCGACCAGCTGTTGAGCCAGCTCGCCCTGGCGATGGCCGGCGAGCTGCGCGGCGGCGACATCCTTGCGCGGCTGGGTGGCGACGAATTTGGAGTCCTCGCCGTCAATGCGCGCGAGGAAGGCGCGCAGGTGCTGGCCGAGCGCCTGCGTACCCGCATCGAGGGTTACATCTATGTCTGGGAGCAGCGCAGCTACACCGTCAGCGCCAGCATCGGCGTGGTGCTCATCGACCGCCCCGGACAGACGCTGCGCGACCTGCTCTCGCATGCCGACGCCGCCTGCTACATGGCGAAAGACCACGGCCGCAATCGCATCCATTTCTATTCGGAGCAGGACGACGAAACCATCCGCCGCCGCGGCGAGATGGAATGGGCGCACCGCCTGCGCTGGGTCATCGAAGAGAACAACCTGTTGCTGGATTACCAGGAAGTGATCCCGCTGCAGGCGGGATCAATGGCGATGCACGAGGGCCCGCATCTCGAACTGCTGTTGCGCCTGCGAGACGAGGACGGCCGCGTGGTGCTGCCTGGCGCATTCCTGCCCGCCGCCGAGCGGTATGGGATGCTGCCGGCGCTTGATCGCTGGGTCATCGCGCAGGCCATCGCCAATTTCGATGTCTTGCACGTGAGTGGGCGGCCACCGGGACGTTGTTCGGTGAACCTGTCGGCAACGTCACTGGAAGACACCACCCTCGCCGATTACGTGCTCGACCTGATCCAACTGCACGGCGTCGAGCCATCGCGGCTGTGTTTC
>JBDSEX010000110.1:0-8835 GCA_039919835.1 Luteimonas sp. | reverse complement strand
AGGGCCGCACCGACGCCTGGAAGAAAGCGCACGCCTTCGCCTATGAAATCGCCGCCGACTATTCGCATCCCGTGGTGCGCTCGCTGAGCTTCCTGCTGACGCCGGTGTGGAACCGCATTTACCGCGGCGTGCTGGTACACCACCTCGACCGCTTCAAGCAGTACGCGCCCGGCCACGAAGTCATCTACGTGCCAAGCCACCGCAGTCACATGGATTACCTGCTGCTGTCGTACCTGCTGTACGCGCGCGGCACGGTGCCGCCGCACATCGTGGCCGGCGTCAACCTCGACCTGCCGGTGCTTGGCGGCATCCTGCGCCGCGGCGGCGCGTTCTTCATCCGCCGCAGCATCAAGGGCAGCGCGCTGTACTCGGCGGTGCTGAGCGAATACGTGGCGCAACTGGTGGCCGGCGGCTATTCGATCGAATATTTCATCGAAGGCGGCCGCTCGCGCACCGGCCGCCTGCTTCAGCCCAAGGGCGGGATGCTGTCGATGACGGTGCGCGCCTACCTGCGCGACCTGTCGCGCCCGGTGCTGTTCCAACCGATCTACATCGGCTACGAGAAACTGCTGGAGGGCAACAGCTACCTCGACGAACTCACCGGCAAGCCGAAGAAAAAGGAATCCATCTGGCGGCTGCTCATCGGCATCCCGAACGTGCTGCGCTCCAACTACGGGCAGGTGGTGGTCAACTACGGCGAGCCGATCCACCTGAGCACCCTGCTCGGCGAACAGGCTCCAGAGTGGGACGGCAAGCCGGTGCCGGAAGACGCCAAGCCGGCGTGGCTGTCGAACACCGTCGATGCGCTCGCCAACCGCATCCAGGTCGAAATCAACCGCGCCGCCGACGTCAACCCGATCAACCTGCTGGCGCTGGCGCTGCTGTCCACGCCCAAGCACGCGATGGGCGAGGCCGACCTGCTGACCCAGATCGCATTGTCCAAGACGCTGCTGGCGGAAGTTCCCTATGGCGAGCGCGTCACCGTCACTCCGCACACGCCGCAGGACATCATCGCCCACGGCGAGGAGATCGGCGTCCTGCAGCGCACCGCGCATCCGCTGGGCGATGTGCTTTCGGTCGACGACGACAACGCGGTGCTGCTGAGCTACTTCCGCAACAACGTGCTGCACCTGTTCGTCGCACCGGCGTGGATCGCGTGCTGCTTCCAGCACAACCGGCGCATGAGCCGCGGCGCCGTACTGCGGCTCGGGCGCGCGCTGTATCCCTTCCTGCAGGAAGAACTGTTCCTGCCGCGCGACGAGGAAGCCTTCGTCGCGCGCCTGCAGAAAACCATCGATGTGTTCGTGCGCGAAGGGCTGCTGGAACTCGTCGCACCCGGCGCGGGCAGCGGCGAAGACGACGGCGGCATCCTCTCGCGCAACGCGGGCCAGTCCGACGAAGTGTTCCGCCTGCGCGCGATCGGCCACGCGTTGCAGCAGGCGTTCGAGCGGTACTACATCGCGATCTCGGTGCTGGTGAAAAATGGCCCAGGTGCGCTCGCATCAGGCGAACTCGAACACCTGTGCCACCTGGCCGCGCAACGCCTGAGCCTGCTGTACGCCCCGGCCGCGCCCGAGTTCTTCGACAAGACGCTGTTCCGCTGCTTCATCCAGAAACTGCGCGAACTCAAGCTGGTCTGGCCCGACGCCAACGGCAAGCTCGCCTTCGACGCGCGCCTGGACACCTGGGCCAAGGACGCCCGCGTCATCCTCGGCCGCGAACTGCGCCATACGATCGAGAAGATCAGTCCGGCCGCAACCATGCCGCCAGCCGTGGCGGGATCGGACGGTTGGGACGGGCCCAGTCCTTCTGGATGACACCCATGCGGGGCGCAACTGCCACCGTGCACACGTGATACCAGAGGCTCTTTGCATCGCGTGTAACCGGCCCACGGGCCGGAACCGGTCTACGCCGGCTCATCCGGGATCAACGCGCTTTCCATCTGCGAGATCATGTCTTTCAACAGCAGCTTGCGCTTCTTCAAGCGCTTGATCGCCAGTTCGTCGGCCTGGATATCGGCCTGCAGGCGCGCGATGGCGATGTCGAGGTCGCGATGTTCGAGTTTCATCTCGACCACGCGGCGGGCCACCTGGGAGGGATCGTCGGTTTGATGCATTGGACTGGAGCTTACACGCGCGTGGTGCATCGGCAAGCGATGCAACGCGACCGCGGGAGCAACGCTCCTACCGGAGCGAAGCGGCCCTTCCGGGGCCGGTAGAATGGACTCCCATGAGCGCCGCCCTGCCCCTCGCCGAACCCGTTTCGCCCGCCCGGAAGCGCGCGCACGAACACGAAAGGCTTGGCAAGCGCCTGCGTCACCAGGTCGGTCGCGCCATCGCCGATTTCGGCATGATCGAGGCCGGCGACAAGGTCATGGTGTGCCTGTCCGGCGGCAAGGACAGCTACACGCTGCTGGACATCCTGCTGCAGCTGCAGAAAAAAGCACCGGTGCGGTTCGAGCTGGTGGCGGTGAACCTGGACCAGAAGCAGCCGGATTTCCCCGCGCATGTGCTGCCCGCATACCTGGAATCCATCGGTGCCACGTATCGCATCCTGGAACAGGACACGTACTCGGTGGTCTCGCGCGTCGTTCCGGAGGGCAAGACGATGTGCTCGCTGTGTTCGCGACTGCGGCGCGGCGCGCTGTACTCGTTCGCCGAAGCCGAGGGCTTCACCAAGATCGCGCTCGGCCATCATCGCGATGACCTGGTGGCAACGTTTTTCCTCAACCTGTTTTTCCACGCGAAGATCAGCGGCATGCCGCCCAAGCTGCTCAGCGACGACGGCAAGCATGTCGTGATCCGCCCACTGGCCTACGTGGCCGAGGACGACATCGCGGCGTATGCGGTCGTCAAGGCGTTCCCGATCATTCCGTGCAACCTGTGCGGCTCGCAGGAAAACCTGCAGCGCAGACAGGTCAAGCGGATGCTGGACGCGTGGGAAAAGGAAACGCCGGGCCGCATTGAAAACATCGCGCGCGCGCTCGGCGATGTACGGCCGTCGCAGTTGAGCGATCCGGGGTTGTTCGATTTCCTCTCGCTGGGATCTGTTCGCGGTGACGCCGGCGAAGGTCGCGACGATGCGCTGGCCAGTCATGCACATTCGTGGTTGGCAGGTGCGCCGGTCATCCGTGCCGAAGCCGAAACAACCTGATGCAAGCAATGTGCCAGCCGTCATCCCCGCGAAGGCGGGACTGCGAAGGCCGAAGCGGCATTGCGACGCAATGGCCCGGAGGGCGAGCGCAGCGAGTAATCCAGTGACCTTGCCTTGTTGTTCGTCCTCACCCCGATCCGGAAGATCGTGATCGTTTTCACTATGGATGACAGCGATGCGGGGTAGTCAAAGCGCGTTGATGCTGCCTTTCTCGTGTCCTGCGATGGCCTGCGAGCAGAATCGACATGGACTCCAGAATTCGCTGGAATGACGATGGAAGAACCCAGCACGTCGCCACTCACCTGATACCAGGCAACCCCTCCCAACCCTCCCCTGCCGTCGCAGGCGAGGGGCACACTACCGGAAACCCGATGTTCTTTCGCAACCTGACGCTGTTCCGCTTCCCCACCTCCCTCGACTTCACCACGCTCGACACGCAACTGGCAGACGTGCAGCTCAAGCCCGTCGGCCCACTCGACCTGTCCTCACGCGGCTTCGTGCCGCCGTTTGGCCGCCACAGCGAGGAACTGTCGCATCGCATCGCAGATGCGCTGTGGCTCACGGTCGGCGGCGAGGACAAGCTGCTGCCCAGCTCGGTGGTCAATGACCTGCTGGGAAAGAAAATCGCCGCCATCGAAGACAAGGAAAGCCGCAAGCTTGGCGGCCGCGCGCGCCGGCAGATCAAGGAAGACCTGGTCCACGAGCTGCTGCCGCGCGCATTCGTGCGACCGGTGCGCACCGATGCGATGCTCGACCTCGAACACGGTATCTGCATCGTCGATACCTCGTCGCGCAAGACCGCTGAAGCGGTGGTCTCGGAAGTCCGCCAGGCGCTCGGCAGTTTTCCCGCGCTGCCGCTCAACGCCGAAGTCGCGCCGCGTTCGATCCTGACCGGCTGGATCGCGGGTGAGCCGCTGCCCGCCGGGTTGTCGCTCGGCGACGAATGCGAGCTGAAGGATCCGACCGACAACGGCGCCATCGTCAAATGCCAGCGCCAGGAGTTGCAGGGCGACGAAATCGCCAAGCATCTGGACGCCGGCAAGCAGGTCTCGCGCCTGGCGCTGACGCTGGACGATCACGTCAGCTTCGTGCTGGGCGAGGATCTGGTGCTGCGCAAGTTCAAGCTGCTGGATGGCGTGGTCGACCAGCTCGAATCAACTGAAACGGAAGACATTCGCGCCGAGCTTTCGGCGCGATTCGCGTTGATGGCGGGCGAGGTGAAGCGATTGTTCTCGGTGCTTGAACCTGCGTTGAAACTGTCCAGGGCAGACTGAAGGTTCGATGCCCGGGCGCGCGAACGCACAACCAGCCACAGGGAACCGGGCTGTAATCCGTAGTCCGGACCAGCGCAGCGCAGCCGGGGTTCTTCGCGACGTGACAAACAGCGCGGGGTGCGCTGCGCTGACCCGGACGACGTGCTGGACGTTTCGCATGCAGCAACGAGCGAAGTCGCGACCGTGAAATCGACGGCATTGCGACTTGCGCCGCTCCAGCAGGATCAACCGATGTAACCTCAGCCAATGTCGAACCTGTTCCGCCTTCTCGCCCCCAAACCCCGCACCATCGAACGCGACCAGGTCACGATCGAACTCCCCGACGGCCGCTGGGTCGATGTGGAACGCGTGCGCCATCCGCGCGCGCGGCGGCTGCGGTTGTCGGTGGACGAACGCGGCGCGCGACTGACGCTGCCGATGCGCGCCAGCCTCGTGTCGGGCGATCGCTTCCTGCGTGAGCACCGCCACTGGTTGGCGGCGCAACTTGATCACTACGCGCCAGGCGAAATCGAAGCGCTGGCACGCGACGTCACCGCGTCGTTGCCATTGCGCGGCCAGACGCTGCCCCTGCGCTGGCAACAGGGCCGCTTCACTCATCTCGCCATGGGCGATCACGGCGTGCTGTTCACGGTGTCCCCGCGCGCAACCGGCGCCGCACTGCAGCGAGCGCTGCGCGATTTCTACGAAGCGCAGGCGCGCACCGATCTCGCACGCTGGCTGCCGAATTACCTGCCGTCGTTGCCGCGTGCACCGTCGCGCATCGTGCTCAAGCGCATGTCGTCGCAATGGGGTTCGCTGAGCCCGGAAGGAGCGATGGCGCTGGACCTCTCACTCGTCCTGGCGCGCCCTTCTGCATTCGAATATGTGCTGGTGCATGAGTTGTGCCACCTGGTCCGCGCCGATCATTCGCGCGCGTTCTGGCGCGAAGTCGAAACGCGATTCCCCGCGTGGCGCGACGAGCGCGACTATTTCCGTCTCGAAGGCCGGCAACTCAAGGCCCGCCTGCGCGCGCTGACGTCCGGTTCCGTGCCGGCGTAGCGTTAGCTTGGTGACTGGCGCACGCGCGCCGACAAACCGGGATTCAACATGATCAACGTCGCCAGGATCCGTGCCGTTACCTTGATGGCCGGCGTGCTGCTGTCAACTGCCCTGCTTGCGACCTCGTGTTCGAAGTCTCCCGAGGAGCGCCTTGCAGAAGCCGCGGTCGAGCGCGCATCGGGAAGGGACGTCGACATCGAACGCGATGGCAAGCAGGTGACGATCAAGGCCGACGAGGGCGAGATGAAGATGTCGGCGGGCGAAGCGCTGCCGCTGCCGGCCGATTTCCCGCGCGATGTCTATCTTCCGGACTCGTACAAGGTCGCCACCGTGATGGACATGGGCCCGATGAAGGCGATCAACCTCACCACCGGCGCCAAAGTCTCCACGCTGTTTGCCGAAGCCGGCCCGGCGATGAAGGCGCAGGGCTGGACGCAGAAGATGGCGATACAGCAGGCCTCCGGTCACGCGATGCTGTCGTTCGAGAAGGACAAGCGCAGCGTGTCGTTGTCGTTCACTGAGAGCCGCAGTGTCGATGGCCAGACGGTCGTAAGCCTGCAGCTGCAACAGCCGCAGCAGTAGACCCACCACGATCATCCGGGCTTGAATCAACCCGTCGTCTGCAGGAAATCCCCGATCGCGCCCGCAACCGCCTGCGGATCTTCCATGTGCAGGTGGTGCGTGCCGTCAAGCACGATCAATTCGCCCTGCGGCAACAGCGCCACGCGCTCGCGCCGCAGGGCGTCCGGCAGGTAAGGCTGCGCGGGATCGGCAAAGATGACCCGTGTCGGGCACACGATGCCGGCCACGAGATTGTTGATCTGCGCTTCGGTCATGCGTTGCATGGTTGGCAGTGTCAGCCGCGGATCGCTGGACCAGACGTAACCACCGTCCACCGCGCGCACGCCGCGCTCGGCCAGCAGCCGCGCCACCGGCTCGCTGAGACCGTTGGATTGCATGCGCGCGCGTGTCGCCATTGCCACGTCGGGAAACACACGCAGCTTTTTTTCCGGCAGTGCGCGCGTTGCCGCGATGGCCTCGCGCATGCGTTCGACGGTACGCTCGGGCACTTCCGCAAGCGCGCCCAGCGCTTCGATCGCGACCAGACGCGCAATGCGTTGCGGACAAGCCGCGGCGACCAGGCTGGCGATACCCGCCCCCATCGAATGTCCGAGCAAGGCGAATGTGTCCCAGCCCAGCGCGTCGGCTATGTCGAGCACCGCATTGACCGTGCCCGCGAACGAATAATCCGCACCGGGCGGCAGGTGTGCGGAGCGACCGTGGCCTGGCAGGTCAACGGCGACCAGCTCGATGCCCTGCAGGTACAGCGAGAGCGGTACGAAGCTGGCGGCGTTGTCGAGCCAGCCGTGCAAGGCAAGCACGCGCGGCGCGACCGATGTCTGCCCAACCTGGACCTGTCGGAGGGTGCGCAGTGCATGGATCTCGCCCAGCGGCGTCTTGAGCACCAACTCCCGCATCAACCGTGCTCCAGCGCGCGCTGCGCGATACCGGCCAGCGCGCCGGCATGCGCGGTCGACTCGTTGAGGCACGGGATGTAGCGCAGCTGTCCGCCGCGCTCCGCGAAGCGTTCCGCCAGCATCATCGCGACTTCCTCCAGCGTTTCCAGGCAATCCACGGCGAACCCTGGGCAGATGACATCGATCGTCGTGATTCCCTGCGAGGCCAGCGCATCCAGCGTCGCATCGGTCGCCGGTCCCAGCCATCGCTCGCGGCCGAAACGCGATTGGTAACTGAGCGTCCATTCGTCCGCCGTGAGTCCAAGATGCGATGCAATCGCAGCTGCGCTCGCCTCGCACCGTTGCGGATACGGATCGCCGTTGTCTGCGAAACGCTGCGGCAGCCCATGGAACGAGAACAGCAGGCGCTGCCCTGCACCGTGCTGCGCGCGATGCGACCGGATCGAATCGGCGACGGCCGCCACCCAATCGGGATCGGTCGCATAGTCGTCGATCATGCTGACCTGCAACCGGTGATCCTGTTTCGCCAGCGCATCGGCGACGGTGGCCGTGGTGGACGTCGAATACTGCGGATACAGCGGCAACACGATGACGCGATCGACGCCTTCGGTGCGCAGTTCGCGCAGGACCATCGCGATCGAAGGCGCGCCGTAACGCATGGCATGGCGCACCCGCCACTGCGGCATGACGCCTTGCGTCGCGGCCGCGAGCCGACGCGTGTACACCGCGAGCGGCGAGCCTTCGTCCATCCAGATCTCCGCGTACTTTTTCGCAACCTTCGGCGCGCGCAGCGGCAGGATCACGAAGTGCAGCAACGGACACCACAGCCATCGGGTCAGCGTGACCACGCGGTGGTCGTGCAGGAATTCGGCGAGAAAGCGGCGCACGGCCGACGCCGTGGGCGCGTCGGGCGTGCCGAGGTTGACCAGCAGCAGGGCGGTGTTTCGAGCGGGTGGCATCGACGGTCGTTGTCCGGGCGGCGCACCTTAGCATCGCAGACTCAATCCACGAATGGCTCAGATGCGATTCATGCCGCGCAGCCTAGCCTCAATTGAAACTTGACGAGCCAGTAAATCGAAGTTGTCCTTTTTTTTGTCATTCCCGCCTTCGCGGGAATGGCGAGCTGAAAAAACTCGGACTTGCGGAGACTTGCTTGTGGCCACTTGTTTTTTGTTTTGCCTCAAATAATTTCCCGGAGCCCCCATGCATCGCCTCCCACGTTTCACCCTGCTGCTGCTGCTGCTCGCCTCCCTCTTCGCCACGCAAGCCATTGCCGGCACCAGGGAAGACGAGCGCGCCCGGAACGCGCTGCGCGTGATGACCGACATCCAGGCGATCCCCGAATCGGCGATCCCCGACAAACTGCTCGATGAAGCCAAGGCCATTGCCGTGATCCCCGACACCATCAAGGCCGGGCTGATCATCGGCGGGCGGCGCGGGCACGGGCTGCTCTCCATCAAGTCGCCCGACGGCACGTGGTCCCACCCGACCTTCATCACGCTCACCGGCGGCAGCATCGGCTTGCAGGCTGGCGTGCAGTCGGCCGACGTGGTGCTGGTGTTCCGCAGCGAGCGCGGGCTGGACTCGATCGTCAACGGCAAGTTCACCCTGGGCGCCGACGCGGGTGTCGCTGCCGGTCCCCTCGGCCGCAATGCATCGGCCGCGACGGATGCGGAGATGAAGGCGGAAATCTGGTCGTGGTCGCGCGCGCGCGGACTGTTCGCGGGCGTGGCGCTCGACGGGGCGGTGCTGGCCATCGACGACACGGCCAACCAGTCGGTCTACGGCAACGGCACCACGCCGCGCATGATCTTCGAAGGCCGAATCGCGACGCCGGCGTCGAACGACGTCGTCGCCTATCGCGACAGCCTGGAAGAAGCCACCGCCACCGC
>JBDSEX010000104.1:0-6513 GCA_039919835.1 Luteimonas sp. | reverse complement strand
GTGGCCGGGGACGGAATCGAACCGCCGACACGGGGATTTTCAATCCCCTGCTCTACCAACTGAGCTACCCGGCCACGCGCATGGACGGGGCCATGCGAAGGGCGGAATGATACGGAGCGGGGGCAATTCAGGCAAGCCGGATGGGGGCTGAATGCCTGTGTGTTGACAGGTTACGGCGGTGTTTGCTGGGCGCATCATCGGTATGTGAGCCACTTGCCCACTGCCTGGAGACCACCATGAAACGTCAATCAAGCGTATTGCTTGCCCTTTTGATCGCGGCGCTGGCATCTGCCTGCGCGTCGGACGGCGGGATGCGCGACGCCGAGAAGCTGGCGATGTACCAGCAGCATGCCGATGTGCCCCTGAAGAACATCCCCTACAACAACAACCCGATCGGATGGGAGAGCGTAGACGGCGAGCATCTGTTGCTGACGGTGACGCCGCGCAATGTGTATCTGATGAAGCTGTCAGGGCCGTGCCTTGACTACAACTCAGGCTCGCCTTCGATCGAAATTTCTTCGCAGGTAGGACGGGTGAGTGCCGGTTTCGATCGGGTCACGATTGGCGATCCGCGTCTGACGTGTCGCATCGAGGAGATCCGCAAGGTGGACATGGTGTCCTACAGGAAGGCGCGGGATGGGGCGGGTTCGAGTTGACGCACTCGTAACGATGTTGTCCTCCTGGCAAAATGAGGGATGAGTTGACTAGCCCGGCACCGGCGCAGGATCAAGGCCAGTACTCGCGTAGCGCGGGGGCTTAGGCCGCGCCACGGCTTTTCTCATGTCGCCGAGGATCCACGGATGCGCTCCGCTTAGCCGGGCAACGCTTCAGGGTTTGTCATTCATCCGGCGGCTGATAGCCAGCGGGTTTCTCCGCACCACTGCCGAACAGGAACTTTTCCATCTCCGCCTGCAGGAACGCGCGATGCTTCGGATCGAGCGGCGACAGCCTGTTCTCGTTGATCAGCATGGTCTGGTGCGCCAGCCATGCAGACCAAGCGGTCTTCCCGATGCTGTCGAACACGCGCTTGCCCAGCTCGCCCGGCCACGGCATGTAATCGAGCCCTTCGGCATCGTGTTGTTCGTATTGGCAGAAGATCGTGCGTGGCATCGGTGTTCCCACCCTCAGTGTGCTTGATCGGCAGCGTGCAGGAGTTTGCGGATTGGAGCCGGCAATCCCAGTGATGGCAGGTCGCCATGCGCAACCCAGCGCAGGTCGTCATTGTCGCGCACCGCCACCCGTTCGCGGATCGCGCGCCAGCGCAGCGGTTGGATCTGCAGGCGGTAATGGCTGAAACCATGCGCGATGGCGGGCAGTGGTTCGCCCTGGTCGTAATCGCCGATCAGGTGGCGCGTGAACCAGTCACGCGCCATGTCGTGATCTTCGGCCTCGGGCAGCGACCATAGCGATGCCCAGACGCCGGTCAGTGCGCGACGCTGCAACAAGGTACGGCCTTCGTCATCCTGCGCCCACAGCACCAGCGCACGGCGTTCGGGCAGCGCCTTCCCGGGTCTCGACGTCGGCAACAAGGCGACTCTGCCTTCGCGCAACGCCACGCACATGTCCTGGAACGGACACAGAACGCAGGCCGGATCATGGCGTGTGCACAGCGTGGCGCCGAAATCCATCTGCGCCTGCGTGTAATCGGCCAGCCGGCGTGAAGGCAGATGCGATTCGGCGATCGCCCACAACTGTTTTTCGACAGCCGGCAGGCCGGGCGAGCCTTCGATGCCGTGATAGCGGCAGAGCACGCGTTTGACGTTGCCATCAAGGATGGGAAATCGATCGTCCCACGCCTGCGCGAGGATCGCGCCGGCGGTGCTGCGACCGATGCCGGGCAGGGCGGTCAACGCGCCGAAATCGCGCGGCAGTTCGCCCCGGTGAAGTTCGATGCAGGTCCTTGCAGCGGCGTGCAGATTGCGTGCGCGTGCGTAGTAACCCAGGCCGGACCATTGTGCGAGCACGTCGTCGAGGGGCGACGCCGCCAGCTCGGGCAGCGTGGGGAAGGCGGCGATGAACCGCGCGAAATATGGAATGACCACCCGCACCTGTGTCTGCTGCAGCATGATCTCCGACAGCCACACGCGATACGGCGTGCGCGGATGCATCCACGGCAGGTCGTGTCGGCCGGCCTGGTCGTACCACGCCAGCAGGCGCGTCGCGAAATCGCCTTCGCGATGCGGGATCACGGTGCCGGTT
This sequence comes from Luteimonas sp., assembly GCA_039919835.1. Classification (GTDB taxonomy): domain Bacteria; phylum Pseudomonadota; class Gammaproteobacteria; order Xanthomonadales; family Xanthomonadaceae; genus JALYOU01. Next base: position 4,314 of record JBDSEX010000104.1, on the reverse strand, counting down.
CGAGTGCTGGAATGTCCGGGTCGTCGAAAGTAATTTCAACGCCATCGAGTTGTGCACCGGAAATTTTCAACACCGGTGTGGTGAGCACGCCATCCAGCGGTGGCACCGGCGAGCCTGGCGGTTTGGCACCCATCCAACTGCTGACGTCGAACACGCGCAGCCGCCCGGCAAAGCGCGTTGCGTCGCGTCGCAGCTGCAATGCAGCGACGCCGGTCAGGTCGGCCTTTCCGGTGTAACGCACTCCGAACGACAGCCTCGATGTCGAGGCCGACAACGGCGGCGGCAGTGCCGGCCATGCCACGGGCCACACCGGGATCGTGCCGTCCAGGTCGATCACCAACGCGCGCCCCAGCGCCAATGCACCTCGTGCGGCGAGGTTCGGCACGCGATCCTCGCCGCGCAGCCCCAGGCCCACGGGCGCCCAGGCCCACACGCTGTCCTTGAACTGCAGAGGCCCGAACACGCCGAGCGCGAACGGAATTTCGGTGGTGGCCGACTTGTAACGCGCCGCCATCGCCAAACGCGCCGGGGCGATGCGTACAACGCCGTCGTCGATGCGCAGTGGCCCGGACAGTTTCAAGTTCGCAGGCAAGCTCCAGTCGTCGCTGCTCACGTTGACAGGGCCGATGGCGGCGAAACCGGCATGGCTGGCCGGCTGCGAGAGGGCGACCGCGAGGTTGGCATTGACGCGGCGCGGCGGGTCCAGATAACGGGCGCGCACGCGGGCATTGACCGGTTGTCCGGGTGCAAGCGTCGGCATGTCGATGTCGATCGCATCGATCGACCAGGTCCGGTTGACGAGCGTGCCGTTGGTGACATGCAGGCCGTCGGTGAGCGTCGGTACGCGGCTTTCGCCCGGCGGACGCGTGGCCAGCCACTGCTGCAATGCGGGAAGGTCGAGGACCGGTGCATCCAGCTCGACGCGCTCGACAGTGAGGTCTGCCCCTCGCGCACGCAGCGTGGACCACGGCAGGGACAGGTAGATGCGTTCGGCACGCAACACGGGTTTGGGCGCGCCCGGCTCGCGCGCCACCACGTCGCGCACCACCAGCATCGGCGTGCCGCGCAGGCGATAGTCGCTGACGCCGCGTGCGCTGATTTCAAGACCGAGCGCGCGACCCGCGCGATCGAGCAGCAGTCGCGTCACCCGCTGAGGCTGCAGTGCCGCCCGCAGCAGCAACAGCAGAACCAGCCCCATGATCGCGATGACGCCAGCAATCAGCAGCCACTTGCGGCGGCGGGTCACGTGGCCAGCGAATCCGGCAGCAGCGCATCGACGAATGCGTCGGCGTCGAACACGCGCAGGTCCTCCGGTCGCTCGCCGATACCCGCATAGCGGATCGGGATGCCGAACTCGCGCGCGAGCGCGAACACGACGCCGCCCTTGGCAGTGCCGTCGAGTTTTGTGACGACCAGTCCGGTGACGCCGACCACTGCATGGAACTGGCGCAGTTGCGACAACGCGTTCTGGCCGGTGGTGCCATCGATCACCATCAGAACTTCGTGCGGCGCGGCCGGGTCGAGTTTGGCGATGACGCGACGGATCTTTCCGAGTTCCGCCATGAGCCCGGCCTGCGTGTGCAGGCGACCGGCCGTGTCGGCGATCAAAACGTCGATCCCGCGAGCTTGCGCCGCCTGCAGGGCATCGAACGCCACTGACGCCGCATCACCGCCCTTGCCGGATGCATTCTGGCTTTGTGAAATCACCACCACGCCGTTTCGATCGCCCCACGCCTGCAGTTGCGCGACGGCCGCCGCGCGAAACGTATCGCCGGCTGCCAGCATCAGGCGATGGCCTTCGGCGCGGAACCGGTGCGCGAGCTTGCCGATGGTGGTGGTCTTGCCGACGCCATTGACGCCGACAATGAGCACGACGAACGGCTTGGCCGTCCTGTCGATCGTCAGCGGTTGCGCGACCGGCCGCAGCATCGCGATCAGTTCGTTGCGCAATGCGCCCAGCAGGGCAGTGGCGTCGACGAACTCGCGGCGGTTCATGCGTTGCCGAAGGCTGTCGATCAGGGAGGTCGTCGCGGCCACGCCGACATCCGCGGTGAGCAACGCGGTTTCGACAGCGTCGAGCAGGTCGTCGTCCAGTTTCGGATTGCGGGAAAACAATCCTGAAATCCCGCGCGCCAAACCGCTGCCGCGCAGGCGTTCGCGCCAACCTGGTTTGCCGGGTGTGGCGGGAGCGGGCAGGGGATGTTCGTCGTGGGTGGGCCGATCGGTTTCGGCGGCGACGATGGGCGAAACCGATGGTGCGGCGAAGCCGTCGGCTTGCGTGACGCCAGCGACGGCAAGAGGGGCCAATTCAACACCGGCATCGTTCGCCGCTTGCCCTGCATCGACGGTCTGGATGTTGTCGGGCTCACCGGTTGAAGCATTGCCGGGCGGAAACGCCGCGGCGAGTTCGTCGATGCTGAGGCGTTGCTCCGGACCCGGCTGTGGCTTCTTGCGGCGGAAAAAACTGACCATTGCATGAGGATGTCGGAGAATGCGGACATGCTATCACCCAGGTCGTTTTTGCCCGTCATTCCGGCCTTCGTGGAAATCGATGAACCGCGATCGCCACGAATGGCTCGGCATTGGTCAATCCTTTTCTGGATGAAACGCTACTTGATGGAACAGCTTCAATGAGCCGTACCCGCAAACCGGCACTTGGCAGCGTGCGTATCATCGGTGGGCGCTGGCGCGGCACGCGCCTCGCCGTTGCCAACCATGCGGGATTGCGGCCGACGCCTGACCGTGTTCGCGAAACCGTCTTCAACTGGCTGCAACCTGTGCTGCCGGGTGCGCGCGTGCTGGATCTGTTCGCTGGTAGCGGCGCGCTCGGACTTGAGTCCCTGTCGCGCGGCGCAGGCCACGCCACGCTGATCGAATCGGATCCCGACCTTGCAGGCGCATTGCGCGCCGTCGCCGCCCGGCTCCAAGGCGGTCACGCGGCCGACATCATCCAGGCTGACGCGGCGGGCTGGCTGGCCTCGCAACCCCAGGACTCGTTCGATATCGCCTTCGTCGATCCGCCGTTCACCGATGATCTGTGGGACAGGGTGCTGCCGTTGCTGTTGCCCAGAATGCGCGAGGGCGGGTGGTTGTACCTCGAGTCGCCAGCAGGGTTGGCGCCCGCGTTGCCGGCGAACTGGGCGTTGCATCGCGAAGGCCGCACGCGCGAGGTGCGCTATGCCCTGTATGCGCGGCGTCCGCGGGCCTTGGCGGGCGCTGATACACTGGCTGCGGCTTCCGGCAATCACACTTCCGGCAACGGCAGCGATCCCAAAATAAAATGAGTGTGTCCGAATGAGCGTGGCGCGAACCCGCATCGCCGTCTATCCAGGCACGTTCGACCCCATCACCAACGGGCACGTCGATCTGATCGATCGCGCATCGCCGCTGTTCGACAAGCTCATCGTCGGCGTGGCCGAAAGCGCGGGCAAGGGGCCGACCTTGCCGCTGCAGGCACGCGTCGAACTGGCGCGCGATGCGGTGCGCGGATTCGGCAACGTCGAAGTGATGGGATTCGACCGCCTGCTTGCACATTTCGTGCGTGATCTGGGTGCGGGCATATTGCTCCGGGGCCTACGCGCGGTGTCGGATTTCGAATACGAATTCCAGCTCGCCAGCATGAACCGGCATCTGATTCCTGAAGTCGAGACGCTGTTCCTGACGCCTGCCGAGCAATACAGTTTCATTTCCTCTTCGCTGGTACGCGAAATCTCCCGCCTTGGCGGGGACGTGAGCGGTTTCGTGCCACCGGCTGTGGCCGACGCGTTGCAGGCCGAATGGCAGCGCACACGACAAGATGCACCTTTGGGGGAAACATGAACATCAACGCACGCCGGATTCTCACGCGCATGTCCTTGGTCGCCTGCCTCGCATTGCCGTTCGCGGCCTGCAAGAAGGAAGAAGCGCCCGCCGCCGCCGTCGAAGCGCCTGTCGCTGCGCCGACCACCACCGACAAGGCCGCGTGGCAGGCGTATGTCGTCGACGTCGCGACGCGCAACATGGATGGTGTCAACGCCAGCCCGTTCGCTTATTTCCTGCCGGCGGAATCTTCGCCCGAGTTCGCTGCCGAATACGACCGTCTGCTCGAGAAAGTGGAAGGCGACGTGGGCCGCGGCATCATCGAAGGCAACATGCTGGTGTTCGGCTCGCCGTCGCCGGCCAAGATGGCCGATCTCATCGTGACCTCGTTCGAGCCGATCAAGCCCAATGCGATGAAGGGCGTCAAGGTCGTGTACGTGGGCACGCCGGCCGACAGTGAGCGCGTCAAGGCGGGCGTGGCGACGTCGGGCGTCACCTACGTATTCGTCGAAGCGA
>JBDSEX010000102.1:0-4470 GCA_039919835.1 Luteimonas sp. | reverse complement strand
TCATCGAGGGCACCCGCTGGATCAAGCAAAACCTGCCTGGCGCGCTGGTATCCGGTGGTGTATCGAATGTTTCGTTCTCGTTCCGAGGTAACAACGCGGTCCGGGAAGCGATCCACGCCGTGTTCCTGTACCACGCGATCGCCGCGGGCATGGACATGGGGATCGTCAACGCTGGCGGGATGCCGCTGCTCGACGATCTCGATGCCGATCTGCGCGAGCGCGTCGAGGACGTGGTGCTCAATCGTCGCGACGACGCTACCGAGCGACTGCTCGAAATCGCTGATCGATACAAGGGCAAGAAAGGCGAAGTCCAGGTCCAGAATCTGGAGTGGCGCGACGCCCACGTCACCGATCGGATCAGGCACGCACTTGTGCATGGCATCGACCAGTACGTCGAAGGCGATACCGAGGAAGCGCGCCAGCAATACGACAAGCCGCTTGAAGTCATCGAAGGTCCGTTGATGGCGGGCATGAACGTGGTCGGCGACCTGTTCGGGGCGGGCAAGATGTTCCTGCCGCAGGTGGTCAAGTCGGCGCGCGTCATGAAGAAGGCGGTCGCCTACCTGCTGCCCTACATCGAGGCGGAAAAGCTGCGCACCGGCGACATGGGGAAGAACAACGGCAAGGTGCTGCTCGCAACGGTAAAAGGCGATGTACATGACATCGGCAAGAACATCGTCGGCGTGGTGCTGGCCTGCAACAACTTCGAGGTGATCGATCTCGGGGTGATGGTGCCGGCACAGACGATCCTGGACAAGGCCCGCGAGATTTCGGCTGACATCATTGGCCTGTCCGGGCTCATCACGCCGTCGCTGGAAGAAATGAGCCACGTCGCCAAGGAGATGAAACGGCAGGGCTTCGACAAGCCGTTACTGATCGGTGGCGCCACCACATCACGCGCCCATACCGCATTGAAGATCTCGCCGCACTACGCGTCGCCCACGGTGTGGGTGAAGGACGCCTCGCGGGCCGTCGGCGTGGTGCAGTCGCTGGTCAGCGTCGACCTGCGCGACAAATTCATTGCAGCGAACGAGGCCGATTTCGTTGAAATCCGCGAACGCCACAAGCATCGCGGCGACGCCAAACGACTGGTGCCGCTGGCCAAGGCGCGGGGCCAGCGGTTCGATGGTGGATGGAAGGACTACACGCCGCCCGCACCGAACACGCCTGGCATCCGTGTGTTCGACGATTACCCGCTGCAGGAATTGCGCGACACCATCGACTGGTCGCCTTTCTTCAACGCCTGGGAACTTGCGGGACGTCATCCGAATATTCTTGATGACGCCGTCGTCGGCCCGCAGGCGCGCGAGCTGTTCGATGATGCGAACAAGATGCTCGACCAGATCATTGCGGAAAGGTGGCTGACCGCGAAGGCGGTGTGCGGGATCTGGCCGGCGAACGCGGTAGGCGACGACGTGGAAGTCTCCGTTCCCACGGAAGGAGCAGGAGGTACGACAACCCTGCACTTCCTCCGCCAGCACGTCGACAAGCCCGCGGACCGCCCGGACTTCTGCCTCGCCGATTTCATCGCGCCGAAGGATTCGGGAAAACAGGACTGGATCGGCGCATTCGCCGTGACCGCCGGCATCGGCATCGAACCACACGTCGCGCGCTTCGAAGCCGACCACGACGACTACAATGCGATCATGCTCAAGGCGCTCGCGGATCGCCTGGCCGAAGCCCTCGCCGAGAAGCTCCACCAGCGCGTACGCAAGGAGTTGTGGGGTTACGCTGCGGACGAGATCCTGCCCAACGACGAGCTCATCGCCGAAAAATACCGGGGGATCCGCCCTGCCCCGGGCTATCCCGCCTGCCCCGAGCACAGCGAAAAGCGAACACTCTTCGATCTTCTGCATGCCGAGGCCAACACCGGCATGTCACTGACCGAAAACTACGCGATGCTGCCGACCGCAGCGGTCAGCGGGTACTACTTCAGCCACCCCGGCAGCCAGTACTTCGTCGTCGGCCGCGTAGCAAAGGAGCAGGTCGAGGACTACGCCAAACGCAAGGGCGCGTCGTTTGCGCAAGCGGAGCGCTGGCTGGCATCCAACCTCGACTACGATCCGGAATAAGCCGCAGCGGCATGAGCCGCGAGCGTTTGACGTCCCAGACGGGGCATATCTAGGCGCGCTACCACACCAGGTCGTCGGGCACGTGGTATTGCGGATCTGCGTAGGGATCGTCTTCGGCGCACGCATCCGCATCGACTTTCAACGCCACGGCCGGAGGGAAAATCGTCTGGGCTTCGGCAAGTGTTGCGGCCGTCACCAGCAGATAGCGGCCGTCGAGTTGCACCACGCCCAGCTCCCCAGCATTGAGTGCCTTGAGCTGGGATCCGGTGACGTGTACGCGCTTGATCTTGCCGCCATAGTTGAAATGGCGGGCGATGTCGGCAGCGGGATCATTGAGCGCCATGTCCTTCAGCATCAAGGTGAGCGCAGCCTTTGCTTCGCGGCGCACTCGGGCGTCTTCCTGCTTGATGCGCTCGGCTTCGATGCGTTCGTCTTTTTCCTTCTGTGCGCGGATCGCGTAGGCCTTGGCCAGATCGATTTCCTCCCGGGTGCGGGGTGTTGCGGGAGCCGGCTTTGGCCTGACGGCGCGCGGTGGGAGCGTATTCGGCGGCCTCGGATGGTTTGTGTGCGCCCTGTTGGGCCTGCCTTCGTTGCGTACGCGCGGGCCGGCACCTGGCGCTGGTTTCGATTGCGGCTGCGGTTTGGGCGCGGGCTTCGCTATGGACTTGAAGCCGAGGCCGAGCAGCTGGTCGCGGAGGGAGTCGGTCATGACGGAATAATAAGGAAGATTGGTGTCGACTGGATCATCAAAGTCGTGTGGCACGCCCGGAAAGCGTTTCAATGCAACAAGTTTCGCCATCCGCTTCAGCGCTGTTCGAGCGCTGCCAACGAACTCGCACTCAAAACCTGGTGGCTTCGTGGAAGCTCTCTCGATATGGGTGCCATTGCGCTCCAATCGTCGATCCCGCGAATGCGGGACTGGTGATTCAGGAGCCCGTTGCGCTCAGGCTCCCTCCAAAACACGGTCAGTAATGCGGGGGCGGAGGTTCTTCCGCCTGCTCGGAATCAAGTGTCCCGCGAACTTGTCTCAGGTCGTCCAGTGCGCGGAGAAGGAGTTCTGCATTGCGCGCGGTCTCGAGCCGGGACGCGGCGAGCGCGTCGCTGAGCTCGACAAGCGCGTGTTCCTGGAATGCCAGGCGCGTTTCCAGTTCAACGAGGCGGAGTTCGGTGTCGGCGGTCATGGTGTCACCGGCGAACCGGCGCTGTCGCGGCGTGCGATAGAGCGCCCCCGCCCCACACCCCAGTAGGCAATTCCGGCCGCCTCAACGTCCGCCGGCTCATACACGTTGCGGCCATCGAAAATCACGCCATCGCGTAGCGATGCTTTCAGCGCCGCGAAGTCCGGGCTGCGGAACTGCTTCCATTCCGTAACAACCACAAGTGCATCAGCGCCTTCAAGAGCGCTGGCGGCCGAGCTACACAGGACCAGGTCATCGCGCGCGCCGTACAGGCGCTTCGCTTCGTTCGCAGCCTCCGGATCGTAGGCGCGAACGCTGGCGCCGGCCTTCCAGAGCTGCTCCAGAAGGCGGCGGCTGGACGCTTCTCGCATGTCGTCGGTGTTCGGCTTGAATGCCAACCCCCACACGGCAAACGTCCTGCCACGCAGGCCTGCTTCGGGGTTCGCTGCGTGGAGACTGCCGTAATGGCGCTGGATCAGCTCGAACAGGTGGTTCTTCTGGCGATCGTTCACCGCTTCCACGGCATCGAGCAGGCGAGCGTCATAGCCTGCCTGCAGTGCCGTCCGTGCCAACGCCTGTACGTCCTTCGGGAAACACGATCCGCCATAACCCGCGCCGGGGTAGATGAAATGCCAACCGATGCGCGGGTCGGAACCAATGCCCTTGCGGACATGCTCGATGTCGGCGCCGACACGCTCGGCGATATTGGCAATCTCGTTCATGAAACTGATCTTGGTCGCGAGCATGGCGTTGGCCGCGTACTTGGTCAGCTCCGCCGAGCGCAGGTCCATGATCACAAAGCGGTCGTGGTTGCGGTTGAACGGTGCATACAAACGCTTCATCTTTTCGACGGCTGCGGCGTTGTCGGCGCCGATGATGATGCGGTCGGGACGCATGCAGTCGTTGACCGCGTCGCCTTCCTTGAGGAATTCGGGATTCGAGACCACGTCGAATCGAATGTCCGCATTGCGCGCAGCCAGCGCGGCAGCGATGGCCTGTCCAACCTTGTCAGCCGTGCCTACCGGGACCGTCGATTTGCCTACGATCAATGCCTGCCTGCCGAGGTGCTCGCCGATGGTTTTCGCCACTGCCAGCACGTATCTCAGGTCCGCGCCGCCGTGTTCGTCGGGAGGCGTCCCTACCGCGATGAAGATGATGTCGGCGTGCGCGATGGCGTAAGCCGCGTCGGTGGTGAATTCCAGCCCCCCCGCCGCATGGTG
>JBDSEX010000093.1:0-3658 GCA_039919835.1 Luteimonas sp. | reverse complement strand
ATTTCAGGTCGTAGGAAAACAGCCGCACCGCTTCGCCGGCGCCATCAATGCGGTCGATCCATTGCTGGATGTCGTCGAGGTAGTTGGCCTGCGAGGTGATGACCAGCACGGCGTTGGCACCTTCCAGCGGCAGGAAGCGGAACATGCCGGCGACCGGCGACTTGCTGGTCGAGCCGAAGACTTTCTCGAGATCAGCGACCACCTTGGTGGCCTTGCCGGTCTGCAGCGGGAACACGCCGACCGACATGCTCGACATCCAGTCCACGTCGAAAATCTCGACCGTGCGCAGGTAGTTTTCGAGTTCGGCGCGCGTGCCTCCGAGCGTGATCAGGTTGCGTCCGCTATCGACGGCGACGATCGCGTTGGGCCGGGCGTAGGGCTCGAGGATCTTCTTCATCTCCTCGGCGGAGACGTAGCGCAGCGGCACCGTGCGGACTTCGAACCCGCGCGCGCTGGAGGCCGAGCCGGTGCGCGGGGCAACCGTGCCGGCCAATGCCTGGTCGGACGCGACGATGTTGTAGCGGCCGTCGGCGTAGACCATGCGTGCGTTGTTCCAGCTCAGCACCTGCTCGAGCAGGCTCAGCGCCTGCGCCGGACTGACCGGCTTGGGCGTCGCCAGCGTCACCGTGCCCTGCACGCCCGGCGCGATGACGTAGTTCTGGCCGAGCATGTCGCCGAGGATGGCCTTGACCACCGCATGCACCGACTCGCCTTCGAAATTGAACGTGGCCGAGCCGCTGCTGCCGCCAATGTTGGGCGGCGGCGCCGAGGCCGCGCTGCTGTTGATGACCTGGCCGGTGCCGCGGCGGATCTGCGGGCGCGGGCTTTCGACGTCCGGTTCGCCCCCGAGCGGCGCCGTCTGGATGTCGGACGTACCAGACGAACTGGTTCCCGCGGCCGGCGCGCGCTCGACGTTCCCGTCGCGTCGCACGTTGGGCACGGGCGTGGTGGCGCAAGCGGCCAGCACGGTGAGAAGCAGACCAACGGTGATGGATCGGATGGACATCATGGGCACTCTACTGGGTCTTGTCCGGCGCGGGCGCGGGTTGTGATGGCTGCTGCTCGCGCAACTGCGCGCGGCGCGCTTCGATGCGCTTGCGGATTTCCTCGACCTGCGTATCCGGAGCGGTTGGCGGTGGAGGCGGTGGGTTGGTCATGGCCGGCGGGGCGTTAGTTGCAACGCCGGTCCCCGGTTTGGATGGCAGCCCGGGGTCTTGCGGCATGGTCATGTTGCGCGTCGGGCGCTGCGGGACCGCGCCAGGACTGGATGCGCCGGCCGTCGGCGTGGCGCGCGATGCAGTAGGCGATTCGCCACCGGAGCCGTCGAAGACGCGCAGTTCGAGGGTTTTTTCCCCGTCGGGCCCGGCGAAGACCGCGCCGCGCGGGGTCAGCGACAGCAGCTGGTAACTCGGGGCCGCTTCCGGGGCCTCGCCCACCTTCAGCCGGATCGAGTCGCCGCCGCCGTCGGGCTGGATGATCGCCAGCTGCACGCGCGGCGAAAGCAACACGCTGGTCAGCACGAAATTGAAGGTCTCCTGCTGCGCTTCGCCTTCCGGCTGCAGCGTGAAGGGTTTGGGCAGGCGGTCTTCGGAGAACAGCGGGCGGCGGGAGAATTCGCTGTACTGGCCGAACGGACCGAGGCGTTCGGGAACGGACGCGGGCAGGGCCGGCAACTTCTGCGCGAGCGAAGGATCGTCGGCCAGCCGCTCGATGTGTCCGCTCAACCCGAACAGCGCCAGCACCCAGACCAGCATCGCCCAGCCGGCCACGGCCCCCAGCAACCAGGTGCCCGGGCTTGTGGCTTCAGCGCTCACGGGCCACTCCCGGCGTTGGCCGCAGGTAACCGTACAGGTCGAAGCTGACATCCAGTCCGCCCTGCTGCGGCCCGCCCTGCCCAGGCAGGTAGAAATTGCGCTGGGCGAGGATGTTGAGGTTGTCGACGAACAGGCGCGGACTGTCGCTTTCCAGCGTGTGCAGCACGGCTGCCAGCTCTGGGTTGCCGCAGCGCATCCGCACTTGCACGACGATGCGCTGGAAACGGTCTTCGCTGGTTTCGGTGAGCGGCGACTGATTGGTGATCGCGCAGCTGCGATTGCCGGGGCTGGCCTGCGCGACCACATCCTGCAATCGCTTCAGCAGGCCGGCAGTTGCACTCTCCGCGCTGGCTTCCGGCAGGAAGCCCGGACGCCGCGCCGTCAACGCGAGGGCTTCCTCCAGGCGCCGCGCGATCTGCGGCTGCTGCTTGAGCTGCATGCGTACACGCAGGTCGCGCTGCTGCAGGGTGTCGATGCGCTGCTGCACCTTGAGCATCGGCGCGGTCCACCATGGATGCACGAGGATCAGGTAGGCGAGCGCCAGCGCAGCCAGCAACAGGCCGAGCGCCAGCCAGCGGTCGCGGTCAGCGGGGGCGTCGCGCATTCGCGGCCTGCTTGCCCGGGACGGGGGCGACATTGAGTTCGGCGGTCAGGGTGAACCGGTCGGTGTTGGTGCGCGGATCGGGCTGCAGCGCGCCGGTGAGCGTCGGCGCCTTCCAGAATTTTGAGTCGTACAGCCGGTCGACCAGCGATGAAGCTTCGCTGCTGAGTCCGATCAGCAGGATGTTGGTGTCCTCGATCGCGAGCTTCTCCAGATACGTGCTGTTCGGCAGGCGGCGGCTGAGGTCGTCGATGACCTCGGTGCTGGTCGGACGTGCGGCGCGGGTGCGGTCGAGGAAGGCCGCGCCTTCCACCACGTCCAGCAGCTGCTGGCGCTGCACGGTGACGCGGCGCGCCTGCGCGGTGCGCGTCGCGACTTCGCGCTCGAAGGCATCGGCGGCGGCACGGCGGTTGGACAGGACCTGCCACATCCCCGCCGCCAGCGCGATCACCGCCACCATTGCAAAGGCCCAGTTCCAGGCGCGCCATGGATCCGCGGCGCGGTTGCGCTGCAGGTCGGGCAACAGGTTGACGCCGAGCGGCGCGCCGCCCGTATCGGCGAGATCGGCGCCGACAAGCGTGGCCGCGGCCACGCCCAGGCGTGCAGCCATGGCGTCGAGCGCAGCCCTCGGCACGGCGATCAGTTCGACATCGAGCTGCGCATCGGCGCGGCGCTCGAGGATGCGCGCGTCGTAATAGACGGCGTCGACGGAAAACGGTGTCTGCCGGTCGATCTCGAAGGCCAGCACTTCTCGCAGGCGATCGGCGGCGGCCGCCGGCAGCAGCATGCGGCGGCGCAGACCGGTGCCGGCCGGCAGCAGCAGCCAGCGTGGCAACTCGGCAACCGACGGAGCGAGGATGCGGGTAAGCGGGTCGTCGGGACCGGCATCGCCCATGCCGCCTTCGACAGGTTCGACGGTCCACGGCACGCGGCCGACATCACGCAGACCCTCGGCCGTCTGCAAGCGGAGCAGCAGGATTGGATCGGTATGCGATGCCGTGTCCGGCGACAGCAGCAAGCGCTCGTGCACCAGACCGAACAACGCCCGCCAGGACGCCGGCAGCCACGACGCCAGCGCCTGGCCCCACCACGCGAAAAAGCCGCCCGCGCCCGGCCGGAGCCGCGCGCCGAAGCGCCCAAGACTGTCAACGAACACGGTCATCTCGGCGAAGCGCCTTCCTCCCATCGCAATGGCGTATATGCCGAGCCCGGCACGCCGCTTCCACCTGCTCTCGCAACCACC
>JBDSEX010000088.1:0-2564 GCA_039919835.1 Luteimonas sp. | reverse complement strand
GCGCGAGGATTCCTGCCGACGCTTGTCCGCAGCCGGCACTGGATCTCCGATCCAGCCTTCGCCGAGGCACTTGGGCGCTGGTGCGAGGAGGAGACGGCATCGGTGCGGCGTCACGCTGCGATGTTGTCGTCGCGTTCGCCGTTTCGTGATCCGCAACGCCCATCCTGACGGGATGGGGATGCAACATGTTTCGTCCTCCCGCGAAATGCGGAGGTGTGGAGATGCGGCCAAAGGCTGGTACGGCGAAATCCCGGCCTGCGTCGGATGGCGACGGCAGCGTCAATCCTGGGTGGGATTAAGGTGTGTGCATGACACACCTCCCAATCTTGTTGTCATCCGACCCTGACGCGCCCTTCCCGCCCGCGTCTTCGGCGCTGGAACAGCCCGACGGCCTGCTGGCCGTCGGCGGCGACCTGTCACCGATTCGCCTGCTCAACGCATACCGCAACGCCATCTTCCCTTGGTTCTCGGAGGGTCAGCCCATCCTGTGGTGGAGCCCGGATCCGCGCGTTGTGTTTCATACAGGGGCGGCCAAGTTGTCCGCGCGTTTGCGCAGGTCGCTGAAGACGTCGACTTGGGAGGTGCGCGCCGATACCGCGTTTGCGGAGGTCATCGCGGCTTGCGCAAACGTGCCGCGGCCCGGGCAGCGTGGCACCTGGATCACCGGCGACATGATCAAGGCCTACAACCGGTTGCATCAGCTCGGTCATGCGCATTCGGTCGAGGTGTTCGATGGCGAACGACTCGCTGGCGGTATCTACGGCGTCGCCATCGGACGGATGTTCTTCGGCGAAAGCATGTTCAGCCGCGCATCCGCCGGCTCCAAGGTTGCGCTGGCCGCCCTGGCACGTCGATTGCATGAATGGGAATGTCCCCTGATCGATGCCCAGGTCGAGAACGATCACTTGCTGACCCTGGGCGCGCGACGCATGCCGCGCGATGCCTTCGTCGCGCGGGTCTCGGAATTGACCGCGATTCCCGGCCTCCATGGCAGCTGGACACATCGATTCGGCACCTTGCCCGCCAGCGGCCTGGCCTGACGCGGCGATTCAGGGATTCTTTGCTTGGTTGCCGGTCGCGTGGCAGAATGCCCGACTTTGTTGGCGCCGACGGCGCCTCACCCAACGCAGGACAGCATGGCCAAAGACGACGTCATCGAGTTTGAAGGGACGATCAGTGAAACCCTTCCCAACACCATGTTCCGGGTGAAGCTCGAGAATGGTCACGAAATCATCGCCCACATCTCCGGGCGGATGCGCAAGAACTACATCCGCATCCTCACCGGTGACAAGGTCAAGGTGGAAATGACACCTTACGACCTCAGCAAGGGGCGGATCACCTATCGAATGAAATAACTTCGATAACGTGTTGATCGGAAAGGCGGCCATTGGCCGCCTTTCTTCGTGGTGGGGTTTCAACTAGAGACCCGGCGATGCCGAGGTTGAGGATCGCGATCGACAATCTCTGTTGGGAATTCCCCGCTACACCGTCACTGGCAACAACTTCTCAGGTTCGGATTGCGCGTCCACCACCAGTTCGCCGTCGCGCACGTCGATGCTCACGCGGCCACCGCCCAGCAGCTTGCCAAACAGCAGTTCGTCGGCCAGCGGGCGTTTGATCTTGTCCTGGATGATCCGCGCCATCGGACGCGCGCCCATCAGCGGATCAAAACCGTGTTGCGCCAGCCAGTCGCGCGCGGTCGGAGTGGCCGACAGGGTCACGTTCTTCTCGTGCAACTGCGCTTCCAGTTCGATCAAGAACTTGTCGACGACGCGCAGGATGTGCTCCAGGCCGAGCGCCTGGAACTGTACGACAGCATCCAGCCGGTTGCGGAATTCGGGACTGAAGCCCTTGCGGATGACTTCCATCGCATCGGTCGAATGATCCTGCCGCGTGAATCCGATCGTCCGCCGCGCGGCCTGTGCGGCGCCGGCGTTGGTGGTCATCACCAGGATCACGTTCTTGAAGTTGGCTTCTCGTCCGTTGGTGTCGGTCAGCACGCCGCGATCCATGACCTGCAACAGGATGTTGAAGATGTCCGGATGGGCTTTCTCGACCTCGTCCAGCAGCAACACGCAATGCGGCGTCTTGACGATCTTTTCGGTCAGCAGGCCGCCCTGGTCGAAGCCGACATAACCCGGGGGCGCGCCGATCAGGCGCGATACCGAATGCGATTCCATGTACTCACTCATGTCGAAGCGCACCAGCTCGATGCCCAGCTGCAACGCGAGCTGCTTGGTCACTTCGGTCTTGCCCACGCCGGTCGGGCCTGCAAACAGGAAATTGCCGATCGGCTTGTCAGGGTTGCCCAAGCCCGAGCGCGACAGCTTGATCGCCGAAGTCAGCGTCTCGATGGCCGGATCCTGGCCGAAGATCACCATTTTCAGGTTGCGCTCCAGATGCCGCAGCACATCTTTGTCCGACGCGCTGACCTGCTTGGCCGGAATCCGCGCCATCTTGGCGACGATCATCTCGATTTCCTCGACATCGATGACCTGCTTGCGCACGTCCTCTGCCAAGAGGCGCTGGCGCGCGCCAGCTTCGTCGATCACGTCGATCGCCTT
>JBDSEX010000083.1:0-4216 GCA_039919835.1 Luteimonas sp. | reverse complement strand
CGAGTTCCATTCGAACCTGCCGGACGATCTGGGAGCTCATCGACGATTCCTGCTTTGCGCCATCGCCCTCGAGCCGCTGCCGCGCACCGCCGATGGTGTAGCCCTGTTCGTACAGCAGGCCGCGAATCTGGCGGATCATCAGCACGTCATGACGCTGGTAGTAGCGGCGGTTGCCGCGGCGCTTGACGGGCTTGAGGCTGGGAAATTCAGTTTCCCAATAGCGCAGTACGTGCGGCTTTACCTCGCACAGCTCGCTGACCTCGCCGATCGTGAAATAACGCTTTGCCGGGATCGGCGGCAGTTCTCGATTGCTGCCGGGATCAAGCATGTGCCTTCCCGCTGCCGGTATAAGCCTCGACCCGTTCCTTGAGCTTCTGGCCGGGACGGAACGTCACCACCGTGCGCGCGGAAATCGGAATCTCTTCGCCGGTCTTTGGATTGCGTCCGGGACGCTGGTTCTTGCGGCGCAGGTCGAAGTTGCCGAAGCCCGACAGCTTGACCTGTCGGCCGCGCTCCAGCGCTTCGCGCAGCGCATCGAAGAATGCGTCGACGAACTCCTTTGCCTCGCGTTTGTTCAGACCGACTTCGTCGAACAGGCGCTCGGCCATTTCTGCCTTGGTCAATGCCATGTTGTTCCCCTGAGCAACATCAGCTGCGAATCGACGCGTCGTGGGCATGCTGGAGTGCGGCCACCACGTCGGCCACCACCACGTCCACATCGCGGTCGGTGAGCGTGCGGGAACTCTCCTGCAGAATCAAGCCCATAGCGAGGCTCTTGAAACCGGTTTCGACCCCCTTGCCCACGTAACGGTCGAACAGCACGAGACTGCGCAGGGATGGGCCCGCGGCGGCGCGCGCGGTGGTCGAAAGCGCGTCCCAGGAGACTCCCTGCGGCACGACGAACGCGAGGTCCCGGCGGACGGACGGGAACCTGGACAGCTGCTCCGCTCGGGCGATGCTGCGCGACAACATGGGTTCGAGATCCACCTCGAAGGCGATGACCTCGGTTTCGAGATCGAGAATGCGTTGCAGGCGCGGGTGCAACTGGCCGATCCAGCCGATGCGCGCGCCCTCACGGAATACATCCGCCGAACGCCCCGGATGACCGGCGGCGGCCTGCGATGGACGATATTCAAGCGCGATGCCGGACAGGGCGGCGAGGCTGTCGAGGTCACCCTTCACGTCGTGGAAATCGATCGGTCGCGCCGCGCTGCCCCACTGCTCGCTCACGAAATCGCCACACGCGGCCGCAGCGACACGCAATGTTTCACGGGGCATGTCGGACCCTTTGGCGTGAAACACCTTGCCGATTTCGAACAGACGCACCCGCGATTGCTGACGCGCGGTGTTTCGTGCAAGCGCGGCAACGACGCCCGGGAGCAGCTGAGTGCGCATGGCGGCAAGATCGGAGCTGAGCGGATTGGCGAGCGGCACCATGCCGTCGCTGGCGTTCCAGTGCGACAGCCATTCGCGATCGACGAAGGCGTAGTTGATCGCCTCCAGGAAGTCGCGTGTCGCCATGTGCCGTCGCACCACCGCTTCGTCGATACGCCCCTCGCCCGGTGCGGCGATGCGCGTTGCGCCCCCGGGCAGGGTCACGGGGATCGCGTCGTAGCCGTGGATACGTGCGATCTCCTCGATCAGGTCCTCTTCGATGGCGAGATCGAAGCGTCGCGGTGGCGGCGTCACGTTCCACCCATCTCCAGTGACGTCGACCTGCAGGCCAAGCGCGCGCAGGATGCGTTCGACGTCGCTGTCGGCGACACGCAGACCAAGCACGCGCGCGACGCGTTCGCTGCGCAAGGCGATGGGCGCCGGCTTGGGAAGATGTGCCGGCAATGTCGCTTCCGTCACGGGGCCGGGTGCGCCGCCGGCGATCTCGACGATCAGGCGCGTGGCGACCTCGATGGCGGTGCGCGGCAATTCCGGGTCGACGCCGCGCTCGAAACGGTGCCCGGCATCGGTGTGCAGGCCGAGCCTGCGTCCCAACCCGATGATCGCCGACGGAACCCAGTGGGCGGCTTCGAGGAACACGTTGCGCGTCGCATCGGTCACGCGCGTGTCATGGCCGCCCATGATGCCGCCGAGGGCGACGGCGCGCGTCCCGTTGCCGCCCTGGCTGTCGCACACCAGCAGGAACTCCCCATCGAGCGACACCGTGCGGCCGTCCAGCAGCTTCAGCGCTTCGCCGTCGCGCGCGTTGCGCACCACAATCGGTCCCTGCAGGGTGTCGCCGTCGAATGCGTGCATCGGCTGCCCAAGTTCGAGCATCACGTACTGGGTGACATCGACAAGGAAGCTGATGGGACGGACGCCGCTGCGGCGCAAACGCTCGGCCATCCACACGGGAGTGGCAACGCCGGCGTTGACGTTCTCGATCACGCGGCCGACGAACCGCGGCACATTTGCGCCAGCATCGAGCTGCACCGGCAACACCGCGTCGTGCAGCGCCGGCATCGGCGTCGCGTCCAACGGTACGACCTCGGACCGGAAAGCGGCGGCAACGTCGAATGCAATGCCACGGACGCTGAAGCAGTCGGCGCGGTTTGGCGTCAGCTTCAGCTCGAACGACGCATCCGGGAGGCCAAGATAATCGGCGAGCGCAGCGCCGACCGGTGCATCGCCGGGCAATTCGAGCAGGCCGGACGCATCCGCGTCGATCCCCAGCTCCTTCGCCGAACACAGCATGCCGTTGGAATCGACGCCACGCAGTTTCGCGGCCTTTATGGTGATCTCGCCGATGCGCGTGCCGATGGTCGCAAGCGGCGCTTTCAGGCCCGGACGCGCGTTGGGTGCACCGCACACGATCTGCAGGGTGTCACCGCCCGCGTCGACCTGGCAGACCTGCAAGCGGTCAGCCTCAGGGTGTTTGGCGCATTCGATGATGTGCGCGACAACGACGCCGTCGAGCGCGTCGCCAAGTGGCGTCACCTCTTCAACCTCGAGACCGATCGCAGTCAACGTCGCGCTGAGCTGCTCGCGGGTCGCGTCCGTCCTGACGTGCTGCCTGAGCCAGTTTTCCGAAAACTTCATCTCATCACCGTTCGGTGGGCCTTGGCCCGCCATTGCCATCCATCAATACATGCTCACCACATCAAAGCGATGGGCCGTGTCTACCCGACGCCACCTATCCTCAAGCAAATTGCCGCAGGAACCGCACGTCGTTGTCGAAGAAACTGCGCAGGTCGTCGACCCCATACCGCAGCATCGCAAAGCGCTCCACGCCGAGGCCGAATGCGAATCCGGTGTATTGCTCCGGATCGATGCCGACGTTGCGCAGCACCTTGGGATGCACCATGCCGCAGCCGAGTACTTCCAGCCAACGCGTCGAACCATCTGGCTGTTGCCACGCGATGTCGACTTCCGCCGACGGCTCGGTGAACGGGAAGAAGCTCGGACGGAAGCGCATATCGAAATCGCGTTCGAAGAAGGCGCGGACGAACTCGGTCAGAGTGCCCTTGAGGTCTGCGAAGCTGGCGTGCTCGTCAACCAGCAACCCTTCGACCTGATGGAACATCGGCGTGTGGGTCTGGTCGGAATCGGAGCGATACACCTTGCCCGCTGCGATCATTCGCAATGGCGGCGCGTGATCGGCCATGTAGCGTACCTGCACGCCGGACGTGTGCGTGCGCAGCAGGCGTCCATCGCCAAAGTAGAACGTGTCGTGCATTGCACGGGCGGGATGATGGGGCGGGAAATTCAATGCCTCGAAGTTGTGCCAGTCATCCTCGATCTCGGGGCCGTCCGACAACTCGTAGCCGAGCCGGCCGAAGATCTCGACGATGCGCTCCAGCGTGCGACTGACCGGATGCAGCCCGCCGCGCGTTGCGTTTCTTCCGGGCAACGTGACATCGATGGTTTCGGATGACAGGCGCGCATCGAGCACGGCCTCGTCGAGTTCGACCTTGCGTGCAGACAAGGCCTGGGTAATCGCATCGCGGGCGCGGTTGATGGTTTCCCCGGCAATCTTGCGCTGGTCTGCCGGCAGCGTGCCCAGCGCCTTGAGCCGCGCGGTAATGCTGCCGTTCTTGCCAAGCATCGATACGCGCAACGCTTCGATGGCATCGAGCGAATCCGCAGACGCGATTTCCGCCAAGGCCTGTTCGGTCAAAGCTTCAGGGCCACTCATCCGTCAACGAACCTCGCAATCGTCAAGCCGTCATCCCCGCGAAGGCGGGGATCCAGCGACCTTGCCTTGCCATCACCGAGGTCACTG
>JBDSEX010000064.1:0-3713 GCA_039919835.1 Luteimonas sp. | reverse complement strand
TTCGGCGTGCGGCTGGAACGCACGGCGGCGCCAGCCGGTTCGGTCCAGACGCTGGTGGCCGCGCCCAAGAGCGCGCGCTTGATCACGGTGCAGTTCGATGGAGGCGTCAATTCCAAATTGCCGTGGGCGTTCAAACCCAACCAGCTGACCATGCAGGTGCGTCCGGGCGAGCAATACGAGACGACGTATTACGCCAGGAACACCAGTCAGCGCGCGATCGTCGGCAGCGCGGTGCCTTCGATCGCGCCGGCGCGTGCGTCGGGTTATTTCAGCAAGACAGAATGTTTCTGCTTCACCGCGCAGACGCTGGCCGCGGGCGAGGCGCGTGACATGCCTGTACGTTTCATCGTCGATCCGGCGCTACCGGAGGACGTCAACACGATTACGCTTTCCTACACCTTTTTCAAGAACGATGTACTGACGACGCAAATCAACGCGCCGAAGGTGCTGTCGCAATCGCCGCTTGCGGCACCCTGATTCGATCGACCGGAAGATTTCCATGGCCCAAGCCCACGCCAGCGACCACCACGACCCCAGCGTCTATTACATCCCGCACGGCAGCCGCTGGCCGGTGATCGCATCCGTCGCCTTGTTCACGACCATGATTGGTTTTGCCAGCTGGCTCAACGAAGTCAGCTGGGGCAGGACGGTGTTCTTCGTCGGCCTGGTGTCCCTGGCGGCGATCTTGTTCAAGTGGTTCGCCGACGTCATCGGCGAATCGATCAAGGGGTATTACAACAAGCAGGTCGACACCTCGTTCCGCATGGGCATGGTGTGGTTCATTTTTTCCGAGGTGATGTTCTTCGCCGCGTTCTTCGGCGCGCTGTTCTACGCGCGCCAGTTCGCGATGCCGTGGCTCGGCGGCGCCGGCGACGGAGTGATGACCAACAGCCTGTTGTGGGACGGCTTCAGCGCGGCCTGGCCGAGCAATGGTCCCGGCCAGGTGGGCGGCTCATTCCAGACGATCCCCGCATGGGGACTGCCGCTGCTCAACACGATGATCCTGCTGACCTCCGGCGTAACGGTCACGATCGCGCACCACGCCCTGCGCGCGGGACATCGCAGGCAGTTGCTCGTCTTCCTCGGGTCGACGGTGTTGCTGGGCTGCCTGTTCCTGTTCTTCCAGGGCGAGGAATACGTCCACGCCTACAAGGAACTCAACCTGACGCTGGGCTCGGGCATCTACGGGTCGACCTTCTTCATGCTGACCGGCTTCCACGGTGCGCACGTCACGCTTGGGACGATCATGCTGGCGATCATCTGGCTGCGTTGCCTGAAGGGGCACTTCAGTCGCGACGATCATTTCGCGTTCGAGGCGGTGGCCTGGTACTGGCACTTCGTGGACGTGGTGTGGCTGGGGTTGTTCCTGTTCGTCTACGTTCTCTGAAGCGTTCCTCTTGCCTACCCAACGCGGGCGAAGGTGGGGCGCAGTACCGGATGCGGGCGGAGCGGCGAACCCTGCGAGGCGTTCACCATCAATCTGAAAGTCCGCTCCCTCACCCGCCTTCGGCACACTCGCGAAGGGAATGCGGAGCTAACGCCCCATCCCATGCGGCGTGATCCAGCCCATGTAGATCGCCAGCACCACGAACAGGATCAGCGCCACCGATAGCGCGATGCGCTTGGTCAGCGCTTTCACCGCGCGATCGGTTTTACCCTTGTCGTTGAGCATGTAGTAGAGGCCGGCGCCCAGGTTCCACAGGATCAGGATCAGGAACGCGATGATCAGCAGCGTCTTCAGCGAATCGTTCATGAGGGGTTTCCACGCGTTTGGTTGCAACGCGGCCGGCGGATTATCGCAGCGATCCCGAGGTTTCACGTGAGTCGCCCGCGGAACTCTCTGTTCGGGTGGGTGTTGGCGCTGACCGCGATGGCATTGTTCTCGACCGCAGGCGTCTGGCAATTGCGGCGCATGCATGAAAAGCAGGCTTCGCTGGATGCGTCCCGGCAAATTCTGGCCGATCGCACCGCCAAGCCGCTCTCGATGGCTGCGGACGCACGCCGCACGCGCGCGTACGACTGGGCTGCAGGTGCTGGAACGTTTGACGCGCGTGGCGCGCTGCTGCTCGACAACCAGCAATCCGGCGGCCGCAGCGGCGTGCGCGTGTTTCGCATCTTCCTGCCAGAGCAAGGTGGTCCGTTGCTGGTCGATCTTGGCTGGCTGCCGCTCGACGGCAAACGAACGTTGCCGCGGATTCCGCGCAGCGGAGGCCGGATCGAACTGCGTGGCCTGCTTATGCCGCCGCCTTCGTCCGGTCTTGCGCTCGGTGCGGGGTTCACGCGCATGGACGACAGCTGGCTGCTGACACGCGTGGATCCCGCCGCGATCGCAGCGGGCACTGGACTCGCGCTGCCGCTTGCGCCGCGCGTGTTGCGCCTCGATCCCGCAATGTCGATCGGTTACGCGCGCGACCTCGACATCATGCCCAATACGCTGCCGCCGCAGCGGCATCTCGGCTATGCCGTGCAGTGGTTCGCGCTGGCGCTGGCGGTGCTTGCGACGGCGCTCGTCCTCACCTTCCGGCAGTCGCGGCGATGAATGCACCGATGGGCACCCCGACCCCGCAGCGCACGCGCAACCGCGGCATGCTGATCGCCATCGTCGCGACCTTCCTTGGCAGCTTCATCGTCGCAGGCGCACTGCGTTTTTCGGGCTGGCGTCCCGGCGCGATGAAAAACCAGGGCGAGTTGCTGCAACCGCCCGGCGACCTGCGCAATGCGCACCCAGTGCTCGCGGATGGATCGGAATATGCGTGGAATCCGACCGGGCGTACCTGGCGCATCGCGCTTGCTCCGCCGCGCGACTGCACGGCCGAATGCATCGAACTTGCGCGCAAGCTCGATCTGGTGTGGCGCCTGTTCGGCGGCCAGGCCGATCGAGTGCACGTGCTCTGGATCGGCGAGCCGCCAGCAGGCGCGATGCGATTGCAGACCGGGCGCCTGCTGCGCCCCTCGCCGGCCCTGCGCGCAGGACTGCCGCGCGTGGACGATGTCGCCGGCGTGCCGGTATACGTGGTCGACCCCAACGGCTTCGTGATTCTGCGCTACGCTCCCGGCTTCGATCCCGCCGGCCTGCGCACCGACATGGCGCGATTGCTGAAGCTGCGTTGAGATGAATTTCGCATTGCCGCCGACCCTCTACAAACACCTGCATCGTCTCGCATGGTTCGCGGTCGTGCTTGCGTTCGGGGTGATCGTGTTCGGTGCGTTCGTGCGTCTTTCGAATGCAGGCTTGAGTTGTCCCGACTGGCCGACGTGCTATGGCCGCGCTTCATGGCCAGCAGCGAACGAGACCGTCGATCACGCGGCAACTGCGATCCGTCCGCTGGAAATACACAAGGCGTGGCGCGAACAACTGCATCGGATGCTTGCTGGGGCGCTTGGCGCGATGGTCTTCGCGCTGGCGTTGATCGCGGCCCGCAAACGCAAGCTCGGCATCGCGCGGATATGCGTTGCGTCAGCGCTGATCGCTCTCGCGATTCCACTGTACATGCGCGGCCAATACGGAGCGGCGTTGGCGCTTGCGGCGTGTGGTGAAGCGATTCTGTTGTTCGCTGCACTGCGGTGGGACAACCACGATCTGTCGCGCGCGACCGCGATCACGCTGGCCGTGATCGTGATGCAGGCGCTGCTGGGCATGTGGACCGTAACCTGGCTGTTGAAGCCGATCGTGGTGATGTCCCATCTGCTCGGCGGCATGCTGACGTTTGCCT
>JBDSEX010000057.1:0-3977 GCA_039919835.1 Luteimonas sp. | reverse complement strand
CGCCGGCTTCCAGCAACCGGTACGCCATTGCAAAGGAAGCGAGTTTTGGCGCAGAGCCGATGAACAAGGTGATCGGCGTCGGTGCGCCGTGATACACGTCGGGCAGCCACATGTGGAACGGCGCGGCTCCAAACTTGAACGCGATGCCGACGACGAGGAAGACAACACCGGCGATCAGCAGGTCCGCATTTGCCGAGCCCTCCACCGCGGCACGAATCTGCACGAGGTCAAGGGTGCCGGTTGCGCCGTAAACCAGCGACAGGCCGTACAACAACATCCCCGACGCCAGGGAGCCGAGCACGAAATACTTCATCGCGGCTTCCGATGCCAACGGGCTGTCGCGGTCGATCGCCACCAGTGCGTATGAGCACAGCGCCAGCATCTCCAGGCCGAGGTACACCATCACCAGGCTGCCGGCCGAGATCAGCAGCATCATGCCGCTCACTGCAAACAGCATGAGGATTGGCACCTCGCCTTTGTACAGGCCCCGCTCGCGCAGGAATGGCCATGCATAGAGCATGGCCAGTGCGCTGATTCCGCACGCAACGATCTTCAGCACGTCAGCCATCGTGTCGCGAATGAACATGCCATTTAGCACGACACCCTGTCCGCCCACGCCGTATGCGATCAAGGCGATTACGACGACAAGGATTGCGATGGCCGAAAGATGCGTGACGATGCGGCGAGATTCATCGATGAACAAATCGAGCATCAGCAACGCAAACGTCGCGCCGATCAGCACGAGTTCTGGCAGCAGCGGCAGCAGGTCTGCGGCGTTCGGCGTGGTGGGCGTCATCGTCATGGTCCCGAAAGCTTGGTCGACGCGATCTGCGTTGCCAGCTGCGCGATGGAAGGCTCCATCAGGTCAGTCAGCGGTTTCGGCCAGATGCCAAGCAGCAGCACGCCGATGGCAAACGTACCAAGCACCAGGCCCTCTCGCGGATTGATGTCCTCGAGCTCCGCGACGTGCGCGTTGCCGACTTCACCGAATACCACGCGCTTGAGCAACCACAAGGTGTAGGCCGCGCCGATGACCAGCGTTGACGCAGCGGCGAAAGCGATCAGCGGATGCTTCTGGAAGCTGCCGAGGATCACCATGAATTCGCCGACGAAGCCCGAAGTACCCGGCAATCCCGCATTGGCCATCCCAAACAGCACGAACAGCGCCGCAAACCACGGCATCGTGTTCGCCACACCGCCGTAGTCGCGGATCATGCGGCTGTGCATGCGGTCGTACAAAACGCCGACGCACGAGAACATCGCGGCGGAAATGAAGCCATGCGAAATCATCTGCACCATCGCGCCCTGCAGGCCGAGACGCGCCGCATCGACGTTGCCCGAATCGCGCACCAGTCCCATCGCAATGAACGTCCCAAGGGTCACGAATCCCATGTGGGATACCGACGAATACGCGATCAGCTTCTTCATGTCGTCCTGCGCAAGCGCGACCAGGCCGACGTAGACGATCGCGATCAAGCTCAGCGCGATCACTACCCAGGCAAATTCATGGCTCGCATCGGGCACGATTGGCAGGCTGAAACGCAGGAAGCCGTATCCGCCGATCTTCAGCATGATCGCGGCCAGGATCACCGAGCCGCCGGTAGGCGCCTCGACGTGCGCGTCCGGCAACCACGTGTGCACCGGGAACATCGGAACCTTGACCGCAAACGCGATCAGGAAGGCGAAGAACAGCCACATCTGCTCGGTCGAACTGAGGGGCAGCGCGTACATGTCGGCCAGTTGCCAGCTGCCGCCCTTCAGGTAGAGGTAGATCAGACCGACCAGCATGAACACCGAACCGAGGAAGGTGTACAGGAAGAACTTCACCGATGCGTAGACGCGGCGAGGCCCGCCCCAGACGCCGATGATGATGAACATCGGGATCAGCATGGCCTCGAAGAACACGTAGAACAGCATCGAGTCGAGCGCGCTGAACACACCGATCATCATGCCTTCAAGGAACAGGAACGCGGCGTAGTACTGGCTTACGCGCTTGTCGATGGACCCCCACGCGCCGATCAGCACGAGCGCGGTCGTCAGCGTGGTGAGGCCGATCAAGGCGACCGAAATGCCATCGGCGCCCAGGTTGTACTGGATGTCATAAACGGGAATCCACGCGCGCCGTTCGACGAACTGCATGGCTGGGCTGGCGAAATCGAACCCGGTGAACAGCGGCAAGCTGAGTGCGACACAGGCCAGCGCGACTGCCAGTGCCAGCCAGCGCCCGTGTTGCGGGCGGGTGTTGCCGAGCGCCAGCAGCGCTGCTCCGCCGAGCATTGGCAGCCAGATCAACAGGCTTAGTAGAGGCCAGCTATGCATGAAAACTTCCGATCCTCAAAGACCCTGTCATTCGCTGTGGTTGTTGCTCGGAGGTTGCCTGGCTGCGCGTAGACATTCTTATTCTCAGCGCCAGAACCTGATGATCACCGCCAGGAGCGCGATCAAGCCGACAATCATGGCGAACGCATAGTGATAGAGATACCCGGACTGCACGCGGCGCAGTACGCCAGAGAACACTTCGATCACCCGCGCGCTGCCGTTGACCGCGACCCCATCGATCAGATTGCTGTCGATGTTGCGCGAGAGCTTGCCCAGTCCCAACCCTCCGCCGGCAAAGCCGTCGATCCACAGGTCGTCCATGCCGTATTTGTTCTCGAGCACGCGCACGGGCCAAGCGAAGGTTCTGCGGGCTTTGGCCGCGAGCTCGGGTTTCCACCAGTACATCACCGTGGCCAGCGCGAACCCGGCCAGCGCGAGCCAGAATGGCGGGGTGGTCAATCCGTGCAGCGCGAACGCGACGGGGCCATGGAATTCCTTGCCGAGCTGGCCGACCACATCGCGTGCCTCGGGCACATCGATCGCACCCAGGAAAAACGGAAGCTGCCTGGCATGACCCAACATATCGGTTCCGAACAGCATGGGTCCAACGGTTAGAAAACCGATCGCGACGGACGGAATCGCCAGCAGGACCAGCGGCAGCGTCACCACCCACGGTGATTCATGCGGGGTATGCGCGGCATGCTGTTCGTGCGCGTCGCCATGATCGTGGTGGTGTTCGTGCGCGAGCGCGTGCCCGTGCCCGTGCAGACTTGAGTCGCCCTCAGGTACCACTACGTCCGCGCCGTGCCTGTCATGGAAGCGCTCCTTGCCATGGAAGGTCAGGTACAGCAGGCGGAAGCTGTAGAACGCGGTGACGAACACGCCCAGCAGCACGGCCCAGTAACCGTAAGTCGCCACCCAGTTATGCGCCTCATGGGCGTGATGCCCGGCCGCTTCGATGATCGTGTCCTTGGAATAAAAGCCACTGAAAAACGGCGTGCCGACAAGTGCGAGCGTGCCAATCAGGCAGGTCCAGTACGTAATCGGCATGTATTTGCGCAGCCCACCCATGTAACGCATGTCCTGCTCGTGGTTCATGCCGATGATGACCGAGCCTGCGGCCAGGAACAGCATCGCCTTGAAAAAAGCGTGCGTCATCAGGTGGAAGATGGCCGCGCTGTACGCCGACACGCCCAGCGCGACTGTCATGTAGCCCAGTTGCGACAACGTCGAATAAGCCACCACCCGCTTGATGTCGTTCTGCACGATACCGATCAGGCCGGTGAACAATGCCGTTGTCGCACCGATGAACAGCACGAAGTTCAACGCCGTGGTCGACAGTTCGAACAGTGGCGACATGCGCGCCACCATGAAGATGCCGGCGGTGACCATGGTCGCGGCATGGATCAGCGCCGAGATCGGCGTCGGACCTTCCATCGAATCGGGCAGCCACACATGCAGAGGTACCTGCGCCGATTTACCCATTGCACCGATGAACAGGCAGATGCAGATCAGCGTGGGGACCGACCAGTCGTAGCCACCGATGACCTGCACCGATGCATCGCGGATGATGGACGAATTGGCGAACACGGTCGCGTAATCCAGCGTGCCGAACCAGTACAGCACCCCTGCAATGCCGAGCAGGAAACCGAAATCGC
>JBDSEX010000053.1:0-2929 GCA_039919835.1 Luteimonas sp. | reverse complement strand
CGCTTCACCGACCTCAACACCGCCCTGCAGGCCGCCACCGGCTGGACCCTCGTCGGCGTCGAGGGCCTGCTGCCCGAGCTCACCTTCTTCGAACACCTCGCCAACCGCCGTTTCCCGGTGACGTGGTGGATCCGCGCGCCGGAGCAACTCGACTACCTGGCCGAACCCGACCTGTTCCATGACCTGTTCGGCCATGTGCCGCTGCTGATGAATCCGTTGTTCGGCGACTACATGGCGGCGTACGGGCGCGGCGGCGTCAAGGCGCACGGCATCGGGACCGAGGCGTTGGCGAACCTGACGCGGCTGTACTGGTACACCGTCGAGTTCGGATTGATCCGGCAGACAGACGGCCTGCGCATCTACGGCAGCGGCATCGTGTCGTCGAAGGGCGAGTCGATCCATTGCCTGGAAAGCGATGCGCCCAACCGCATCGGCTTCGACCTGGAACGCATCATGCGCACGCGCTACCGCATCGACACGTATCAGAAGACCTATTTCGTGATCGACAGCTTCGAGCAGCTGATCGATGCGACCGAACCTGATTTCACGCCGGTCTATGCGGCGCTGGCGGCGCAGGAATCGATTCCTGCGGGTGAAGTGCTGCCAGACGATGCGGTATTCAATCGCGGCACTGGAGAGGGCTGGAGCAGCGAAGGCGACGTGTAGTTTTTTCCTCCCTTCCCGGCAGAAGGGAAAAGCTCACGGTTCCACCGGCCAGTCCACGGCTGCATTGCCCGCATAGAAATCGGCTGGATCGATGTCGTAGGTGGCCTTCCCCGCTTCCACCACCACCACGCGCAGATCGTGTGCGGTGCAACCCGCGTTGAGGTCATCGGCGCAGCCGGTGTAGCCACCCGGCGCACCGCTGCCATCGCGCGGATAGACCAGCACCTGATAGTCGCCGCGCGGAACGCCTTCGATGCGGTATTCGTGTTGGCCGGACACGCTGCTGGTGCAATGCGATGCACCGTCGGCCAGTTCGAAGGCGCAGACGCGCATGGCGGGCAGCACTTCGCTGGGGTAACTGAGCGAACCGACGATCGCGCCGGTGTCCATCTGCGTTGTTGACTCGGGAGCGGTGTCCACAACGAGCGCCGCGGGCGCCCGCTCGATGCCGTTCGCTCCCACTGCTGGCCTTGAGGCAGCGGCTTGCGCTGCCGGCACGGTTTCGGTTCCGCCACACGCCGCCAGCAACATGGCGGGGATGAACAATGATTTACGCATGATGTCGTTTCCTCGGCGCTGTGCACGGGCCCTGGTACGTACGACGCAGGGAGGAGGTCACTGCCCGCGTCTTCAGTCATTTGAATGCAGATCGACCGCCAGGGCGTAGCCGCCCTGTACACCCGGCGCTCACCTGGCCGAATCGATCATCTGCCGGACGAACATGCGAGGTGAACGAATGCAGATTGCAGCCGATGAATTGCTGGTGGAACTCGACCGCACCGACGCCATGATGCGCGAGGTCGAGCGGTGTGCCGGCCAAGGATGCAGTCACGAATTCGAGCGCCGCTTCGAGGCGCAGCAGCGCCGGCTGCGTTCCATGCTGGGCACCGACGGCGCGCAGGCCGCCATCGATGTCATGGAGGCCGCCGAACGCGTGCTGACATCCGCCGACCCTGCGGCGCCGCTGCTGATGCTCTCGCTGGCGCGCAAAACGCTGGGCGCGGTGATGCGTCGGCAGGCAAGTGTGGTGCGATTGCATGCTGCATGAAGCCGCCGATCACGCATGTATCTGTCAAACAAGCCTTCTTGACCCGATTTGACGCAAGTGACGACGCACGCGCAGGCAACTTCTTGCCTGCACCATCGCGCTGTCCGCGCAACGCTCAAGCCGTCGCCGCGAACGTTCCATGGAAACCCAGTGGCACGCTGTACGGCAGCCACGCTTCGGCGAGCGGCCCGTCGTCCACGTGCCGTGCATCGAGCACTGCGATGCCGTGACGGTCCCGCTTCGAATCGAGCAGCGTGCCGACCAGCCAGCCGTCTTCGGCGCGGGTCGACCCGGGTCGGGGTACGAACACGTGCTCCTCGGCCATCACGCCATCGGCGTAGGGATGCACCTTGCGGCGACCACGCGGGTCCAGCGACATCACTGCGTTGAACAGCGGCGCCTGTCCGATGAGCGTGGGTGCGTACAGGGTGGCGGCGCGGTCGTTGCGGGTGCGCGCATCGAACACTGGAAACTCCAGTGCGGTGACGTCACTCGCCTCCCACCGTGCGCGGCCGCTGCGCAGGTCCAGCCGCAAGGTCGCCAGCCGCCCTTGTGCGTGGTCGCCGGCGTGGCCGCGCATCGCCCGGCGCATGGGCGAGCGCGCTTCCTCTGCATCCTGATGCTGGATTGCACGCACCGCGATCTCGTGCCCACGCTGATGCGCATCGGCGAAGTGGTAGGCCATCGCGAAATCGACTTCGAACCAGCGTGCCGCGGAGAGGTCGTCTTTCGGCACCACGGCCACCCGGCAGGGCTGCGCAGCCTGGAAGCGCAGGCGTTCGAAGAAGGCCCCGCTGTCGGCCAGCGCGAATGGCGCGAGCACGAACACCAGGTGCGTCGACGTCATCGCGAAGCTGTGCAGGTAACCCAGCGCAGGACATTCGATCGTGCGTGCTTCGAGCACACGACCATCGCTGGCCAGATGCCACACGAGCAAGCCCGAACCACCCATCATTCCGACGGCGCCGAAGTTCCACGCACTGCCATCGGCGTCCACCAGCGGATGCGCAGAGAACGGGAGCGTGGCCAGGTCCTCACGCCACGTGACCGGCCCCAACGTATCGAGGGTGTCGGGCGCCAGTTCGAACGCAGACCCAGCCTCGCACAGCGCGAACACGCGGCCGCCCAGCGTCATCACGGACGTGTTCGCGGGGTTGGCCTCGTCATTGTTGCGTACCGGCTTCTGCCCCGGCACGTGGGTGCCGGCAGCCGGCA
>JBDSEX010000001.1:0-5462 GCA_039919835.1 Luteimonas sp. | reverse complement strand
GAGACGGATCGCGCCCCGTGTCTCGATCTGCAGTGGCGAAGCGGACATGAATACTCGCAATCAGGAATTGGAAGGTCCCGCCGGGCAAGGAACTTGGCGTGCGGGACAGGGTCGGAAGGGCCAGTCGTCAGTGGCGGTTAAGCGCCTGCCCGGCTATCCTATCGCGTCCACTGGGGCGGTCTGACCGCCCCTTGCCATTCGTGGCACTCACTCAATGGAGTATCGCTGCATGAAGTTGCGTTTGCTTGCCGCCGCTCTCGCGGCCATCACCCTCACCGCCGGCGTCGCCGCCGCGCAGGACACAACCTCCGAAAAAGGCAAACTGAGCTATGCCTTCGGCTACGACTTCGCCCGCGGCTTGGCCGAAAGTGGCGAGCCGGTCGATAGCGCCACGCTGGTCAAGGCTGTCCAGGACGGTCTCGCCAAGAAGCCCCCGGCGATTTCCCCGGAGCAGCTCAAGCCGGCGATCGAAGCGTTCCAGAAGCGCCAGCAGGCCAAAGCCGCCGCCAACAAGGCAGCCTTCGACAAGGTGGCGCGGGAGAACAAGACCAAGAGCGATCAGTACCTGGCCAAGAACAAATCCGCCGCCGGCGTGAAGACGTTGCCCAGCGGCGTGCAATACCGTGTTGTCGAAAACGGTACCGGCGCCAAGCCGACGACCGCGAGCACCGTGTCGTTGGAGGTGCTGGGCCCGTTCCCTTACGGCCAG
The DNA here is from genome assembly GCA_039919835.1 of Luteimonas sp. Lineage (GTDB taxonomy): Bacteria > Pseudomonadota > Gammaproteobacteria > Xanthomonadales > Xanthomonadaceae > JALYOU01. The sequence goes on along the minus strand of JBDSEX010000001.1, from coordinate 4,753 downwards.
CGTCCGACCACGGCCCAAGCCGCCGACAAGCCCACCGTCAAGATGAGCGAAATTGAAATGCCGGCGATGCGCGAAGTGCTGCAGCAGATGCCCGCAGGGTCGAAGTGGGAAGTGGTATTGCCGCCAGAGAAAGCGTTTGGCGCCGACCCGCGTACGGGCTTCCCGCCCAATGTCGCCGTCGCCTTCGAGCTGAAGCTCCTCAGCGTCAAGTGAAGGATTGGCCCGCGCGCCCAGCGCGCGGCTGTGCCAATCCTTCATCCCCGCGAAGGCGGGATCCAGCGACCTTGTTATTGCTTCACAACATTACGCCGGCGCACAAGCCGGCGTAGTGTTGTGTGACGTCGCATTCAGCCCCCAATCGTGCACACCACCCATCAGCTGCCCATTTAGAATTCGAAAGCATGATCAGCCACGCCTACCGTGCCGTACTCAGCCCTTGTGTCGGCATCTGCTCACTGGATGACGACGGCCTCTGTCTCGGTTGCCATCGCACCTCGGCCGAGATCGCGCGCTGGACGCACATGAACGATGACGAACGACTCCAGCTGATGGAAACCACGCTCGCCGCACGCGAGTCGCAACGCGGTTGATGGGCCTGACTTCAAGCTTGCGCCCCATCACGGTTGAACGCATCCAGGCGGCCTTGCATCCTTTGCATGCAGCACCATCCGGCCCCGGCTGGAACCGTGAAGACCTGGCTGGGCTGCTGGAGGGCGTAGCCCAAGCCGAAGCAGCTGTACTGGTGGGTCTGATACCGCGCGATGCGGGCCTCCATGTGTTGCTGACCCGTCGCAATGAGGGTCTTCGCAACCACGCCGGGCAGGTCAGTTTCCCTGGCGGGCGCATCGAGGCCGGGGATGCCGGCGCCCTCGCTGCAGCTGTGCGCGAGACGGTTGAGGAAATCGGCGTTCGCGCCGACCAGATCTCGCCCCTCGGATATCTCGACCCATTGACCACCATCACCGGCTTTCGCGTGACACCCGTGGTCGCCCTGTTCGCACAGGACCTTGTTGCCGTTCCGGACCCCTCGGAGGTCGCCGCGGTCTTCGAGGTGTCGTTGCAATTCCTGCTGGCGCCCGAAAGCCTGGGATCGAGCGATCTCGAGTTCGGCGGCCGCCTGCGGCGGGTGCATGAGTTCGCCCGTTACCCACTGGAGCCCGAGCAGCGCATCTGGGGCGCGACTGCATCGATGCTGTTGAACCTCCGTCACCGGCTTGGAGTACTGCCATGACCCACTGGACGACACTTGTGCAGGCGGAAGATCTTGCGGATCGCCTCGACGATGGCGGCGTCGTGATTCTCGATTGCCGTTTCGCATTGAGTGACCCGGCCGCGGGCGAACACGCTTACCAGCAATCGCACATCCCCACTGCGGTGTACGTACATCTGGATCGCGACCTTTCCGACCACCGCAAGCAGCAACAAGGCCGGCATCCGTGGCCGGACGCCGCTGATTTCACCGCGATGCTCGGCGCCAGGGGCGTGACCCGTCAGAGCCAGGTCGTGGCCTACGACGACAGCGACGGTGGCTACGCTGCGCGACTCTGGTTCCTCCTGCGCGCGCTCGGCCACGAGACGGTAGCCGTGCTGGATGGGGGTTGGACGCGCTGGAAAGCAGCAGGACTGCCGTTCGAAAGTGCTGTCCGCAACGCAACGGCATCGCGATACGAGGCGCGATTCGACAGCGGCTTGCTGCTGGATGCGCAGCAAGTACAGGCGCACCTCGACGACGGAGGCATGCTCGTCGATGCGCGTGCAGCGGAACGTTTCCGCGGCGAGGTCGAACCGCTCGATCGCGTTGCAGGCCATGTGCCTGGTGCGGTCAATCGTCCGTACGCGGACAACTTGAGTAACGGACGCTTCAAGCCAGCCAATACCCTGCGCGGGGAATTCGACGCGCTGCGCGCGCAACACGACCCGGACGAAGTCGTCGTCATGTGTGGCTCAGGCGTGACCGCCTGTCATCATCTTCTGGCAATGGAGCATGCGGGCCTCTATGGCGCGCGCCTTTTTGCGCCGTCCTGGAGTGGCTGGATAGCCGATACGACGCGGGCGGTCGCCACAGGGCTCTGATCCTTCGATTGGATCGGAACGACCGCGCGATCGGTGGTCATGCGGTTGTCATCGCATGGATTGAGGTCCCCGGCTTGCGCCAGGAACAGGCCGTCGTCGTGGCGTTCGCGGATCGTTGCCGCGACAGCGCCATCGTCTCGACCATCCTCAGCAATGAGCGCGCCGGCATGGTGACCGGAATCCTGCAGCAACGCGGCATGGTGGTCGGGCGTTCGAGCGGTTTGGGGACGCAGCGCCCGCTGGCGGCGTCCAGGCAACCAGGAGCGCGTTTCCTCAACGAGCGCGTCGAGGTCTGTTTTCTGTAAGCGCGCCTATTTGCCGAGCCGCGCGACCAGTGCACGCAGGCCGGTTTGCGTATCCGGATCGCTCCATGCATCGATGAACTGCTCCAAGCGGATGCGTTCGGGTTGCAGCGCTGCGACGAGGTCTGCGCGCGCAATTGCGCGCGTGGCCAGCATGGGTTTGCGCGGAAGTTTCAGGATGTCCCCGAGCCATGCATGCGCGCGGGTGGTCACGCTGCCGATATCCACCAGCTCATCCACCAGCCCGATGGCGAGCGCGCGTTCGCTTGCGACGAGTTCTCCGGCCACCAGCAGGCGTTCGGCGCGATGCGACCCGGTGACGCGGCGCATGAGGTGCTGTATGCCTTCCGGCGCGACAAGTCCTACCTGCGTCTCGTTGAGGCCGATGCGGTAGGGACCCGATGCCATGATGCGATAGTCGCAGCACAGGGCCAGCACGCAACCGCCGGCAGGCGCATGTCCGGCGATCGCGGCCACCACGGGCAGCGGACAATCCGCCAGCGCGCGCGCGGCGTCGAAAAAACTGTCCCATGCGGATTTCAGTGCGGCGCGGTCGTCGCCAAGCGACAGCAGGTGCGGGACATCGAGGCCGGCGGAAAACACCTTCGGGCCGCCGGCGAGCACCAGCCCGTGGACGCCGTCGGCAATCGCTGCTTGGATGGCATCGCGCAACGCATCGCACAGCTCGGGATTGAGCGCATTGACCGGCGCGCGCGCAAGCCGAAGCTCGCGAATGGCGCCGTGGTTGCTGATCGCGACCTGTGCGCGATCGAAGGGTGCGGTCATGGGTCTCGCCGTCGCCAGGGTGCCGGTATCATAGGCGCATGAAGAGGCCGTTCGTTCTGCTCGTTGTGCTCGCGGCGCTCGGTTGCAGCGCATGCACGCGCGACTGTGCGCCCGAGGTGCGCGACGGTTGGATCCGTCTTGGACCTGCGCGTACGCCGATGATGGCCGGCTTCGGCCGGATCGAGAACCACTGCCCGACGCCGATCACCATCCTGTCCGTGAGCAGCTCAGCGTTCGCGGACACGTCACTGCACGAAACGCGGATCGTCGGTGGGATGAGCCGGATGCGCGGAGTCGCGGAGTTGCGAGTCGCGCCGGACGATGCCGCGGTACTGAAGCCGGGCGGTTTGCATTTGATGTTGATGCAGCCGCGTGCGCCGTTGCAGGCGGGCAGCAGGGTTGCGGTGGAATTCCAACTTTCCGATGGGCGAAAGCTGCTCGGCGAATTTGTGGTGCGCAGACCCGCTCCGTAAGTGCCATCGTAACGCCGCATGCATGGGTTTCACGATGAGAAACACAGCCGCGTTTGCGCATGGCAGCTGGGTGGAATGCATGCTCGCAGTCTACGTGACGGCCTTGCGCAGGAAGTCAGGTAACGGGATCGGGCGGCCACTCGCGCGGGCAATCCACACCATCACCACATGCCCGTCCGCATATAGCGCCCCATCCTGCCCGGCTTCCGCGACTGGTCCGACGATGCGATGGCCAATGGTCAGGCTGGTATTGCCGACACGTTCGGCAAACAGTTCGACGACGACATCGGATGGGTAGGGGATCGGTTGCCGATAGTTGATCTGCACGGCGGCAAGCAGCGGTGCGATCGTAGCGCTCACCCACTCCGTACCCAGCGATGCGAACCAGCGGATGCGCGCTTCCTCGAGAAAGGTCAGGAAGCTGGAATTGTTGACGTGGTTGAAGGCGTCGAGATCGCGCCAGCGCAATTCCATCGGCATGCGGTGGAGGACTGGCGCGGGTTGCCCGGAAACGATCGCCGATGAGCCACCAGCCGGCAAAAGCCCGCCCCCGGCTTCCGGCTCCCGTCTCCCGTCGTTCGTCATGCCGCTACCCTGCGCCGCTTCGGCTTGCTCTCCATGCCAAGCGTCTTGGCAAGAAACCGCCCCGTATGTGACTGTGGCATCGCCGCCAGTTCCTCCGGCGTGCCGGTGGCGATGATCTGCCCGCCGCGATGCCCACCTTCGGGGCCAAGGTCGATCACCCAATCGGCAGTCTTGATCACATCCAGGTTGTGTTCGATGACAACGATGGTGTTGCCGTCGTCGCGCAGTTTGTGCAACACAGCCAAAAGATGTTCTATGTCGTGGAAGTGCAGGCCGGTGGTGGGTTCGTCGAGGATGTACAGCGTGCGGCCGGTGTCGCGGCGCGACAGTTCCTTCGACAACTTCACGCGTTGCGCCTCGCCGCCCGACAACGTGGTCGCTGGCTGGCCGAGCTTGATGTAGCTCAGGCCGACGTCGAGCAGCGTTTCCAGTTTGCGCGCGATGCTGGGGACAGGCTCGAACAGCTTCAGCGCGTCCTCGACCGTCATGTCGAGCACGTTATGGATGTTGTAGCCCTTGTAGAGGATTTCCAGC
>JBDSEX010000355.1:0-4617 GCA_039919835.1 Luteimonas sp. | reverse complement strand
GTCGCTGGCCATCGACTTCTTCGCGACGATGGTAGGCGCCAAGCGCGTCGGCGCCAGCCGCAAGGCGATCGTTGGCGCTGTGCTCGGTACCTTCGCCGGGCTCTTCTTTGGACCTGTCGGTCTGTTCGCCGGCCCCTTCGTCGGCGCGCTGGGCGGCGAATTGCTGCATAGCCGCGACCTGGGCCAGCGTGGCCTCGGCCAGGCAGCGAAGGTCGGCCTCGGAACCTGGGTTGGCGTCGTCTTCGGCGTGGCTCTCAAGCTGATGCTTGCCTTTGCAATGATTGGCCTGTTCGCCTGGGCATGGTTCTACTGAGGCAAGCGCACACTGCATTCGTTCGTTTCACACAGGCCTCATCACCGCACCGCAAGATTCGCGGCGCACATCGCCGCAGGAACCCCCTAAATGCCAATCCGCTGGAGCCGCAAACGCATGTACTGGACCATTGTCATCACCGTTGTCGCGACCGCGCTGCTCATCTTCCTGGGCATGAACTTCGCCACGCCCGAAAAAGAACTGGAGCGCAAGATCGAGCACCGGTACTCGGTGGCCGACCCCCAGTTCAAGCGGGAAATGAGTGTATTGATGGGGCCGGCCATCATCTCCGGCAATCGCGTCAGCGATCTGCAGAACGGCGCTGAAATCTTTCCGGCCATGCTGGAAGCCATCGCCGGCGCCCGGAAAACGGTCACCTTCGAGACATACATCTACTGGTCCGGTGAAATCGGCAAGAAATTTACCGCGGCGCTGACCGAGCGCGCCCGTGCCGGGATTCCCGTCAACGTCACCATCGATTGGGCCGGCAGCATTAAGATGGAGCAGGCGATGCTCGACGAGATGACCGACGCAGGCGTGCAGCTTCAGCGCTATCGGCCCCTGCACTGGTACAACATCGGTCGCTTGAACAACCGCACGCACCGCAAGCTGCTGGTGGTGGACGGCAACGTAGCATTCACCGGCGGCGTGGGCATCGCCGACCAGTGGCAGGGCACGGCGCAGGATCCAGAGCACTGGCGCGACATGCATTTCCGCATCGAAGGACCCGTGGTGGCACAGTTCCAGGCCGCGTTCAACGACAACTGGATCAAGACCTCGGGCGAGGTACTCAACGGCACTGGATATTTCCCTGCGCTACCACCCGCCGGCGGCCTGGATGCGCACCTGTTCATCAGTTCGCCCGCCGGCGGAAGCGACAGCATGCACTTGATGTACCTGATGTCGATCGCGGCCGCCGAGCACACCATCGATCTCGCAGCGTCGTACTTCGTGCCGGATGTGCTGATCAACAAGGCCCTGGTGGCGGCCCGCCTCCGCGGGGTGAAGGTTCGGATCCTGCTGCCTGGTGAGCACATCGATTCGGCAACGGTCAAGCTCGCATCCAAGGCCAACTGGGGCGAGTTGCTGAAGGCCGGCGTCGAGATACACGAATACAAGCCGACGATGCTGCACACCAAGCTGCTGATCGTCGACCGGGAAATGGTGTCGGTCGGTTCGACCAACTTCGACATTCGCTCGTTCAAGCTGAATGATGAGGCCAGCCTCAATGTCTACGATCGCGCCTTCGCCGCACGCATGACGGACGTGTTCGAGAAGGATCTGCCTCAGGCCAAGGAATACTCGTACCAGATGTGGCAGGACCGGCCTTGGAAGGAGAAATTCATGGAGAAGTTCGTCATGCCCTTGAAATCGCAGCTTTGAGTCATCGCCCCAAGCTGGACACCCTTCGGGGACCGCCCTCCTGGTCCATGGTGGCCAGATGAAGCTTGTCCTCCCGCTGTGATGTTCGAACGGATTCCAACGCCAGTGATGTTTTCGCTCCGCGACTGCAGTCGACCCGACAACGGCACCGCACTGCCGGCGTACCTGGTGCAACCTTCCTTGTGCGCCATTCTTGTTGCGGCGCTGCTTGGGTGCGTGCTGCCAGCCGGAGCGGCCTCGGCGCTGCCTGCGTCATTGCTCGCGTCGAAATCCCCGCCTTCGGCGACCGTGGACGAAACCAAGCCCCCAGCCACGATCGCCACGGATCGCGGGCTGCAGGCATTGCTCAGTGCGCGCTACGGTGGCATCGAGGCGCTCCATGAGGTGACACCGGTCGTGCAGGCCGGCGTTGTGCGGCTCGATGGCGAAGTCGACAACGAGGCGCAGCGAAAACTGGCGGTGCTGATCGCAAAACAGGCGCCTGGCACCGATTCCGTCGACAACCGGTTGCGCCTTACGAACGACCTCGGCGTGCGCCTGCGCTCCGGGTTCGAGCAGGTCGTGACCAAGCTGGTGCGGCTGCTCTCAGCGGGGCCCCTGCTGTTGGTCGCCCTCGCGATCATCTTTCTGATGACATGGCTAGGCCGATTCCTGTCCAGGCGGCTGCACTGGATGCGGTTGCGCAGCCACACCCCTTACATGGACGGACTGGTGCGCGGCCTGGTGCGCGTGGTGTTCGTACTGGCCGGGCTGCTGATCGCACTGGATCTGCTGGGCGCGACCGCGCTTGTCGGTGCGGTGCTGGGTTCGGCCGGCGTCGTCGGCCTTGTACTGGGTTTCGCCTTCAAGGACATCGCCGAGAACTACATCGCCGGCATCCTGCTGAGCCTGCGCCGGCCGTTCGCACCGGGCGACCACATCGTCGTCGAAAAGAACGAGGGCAAGGTCGTGGCCTTGACCTCACGGGTGACCATCCTGATCACGCTCGATGGCAACCACCTGCAGCTTCCGAATGCATTGGTCTTCAAGTCGGTGTTGCTCAACTACAGCCGCAATCCGAAGCGTCGCTTCGATTTCACCACCGAGATCGGCACGCACCCGTCATGGAACGATGCCCTGGAGCTTGGAGTCGCGTCCCTGGCCGGCGTGGAGGGGGTGCTGGCCGATCCGGCGCCATCGGCGCAGATCCAGGAATTGAGCGGCGACGGCGCGACCTTGCGCTTCATGGCGTGGATCGACCAGCGCGAAAACGATCTGCTCAAGACCCGCAGCGAAGCGATGCGGCTGTTGCGGCGCGCGTTGCGCGAGGCGGGCATCACCCCGCCTTCGTTGACGCAACGCGTCGAACTGATCCGCGAGGCATCGGACATCGGCACGCAGCACGACGGCCGCGACAGCGCGCAGCAGCGTGATGTGTCGGTGGATCACGATGTCGACCATCAGGTCGACGCAGCGCGCGATGCGCACGGGATGCAGGGCGACAAGGATCTGCTCGAACCGAAACAGGCGGGCGATCCCCCTGGGTCGCGAGATCCATCGCGTTCCTGATCCTGGCGCGGGAGCGGCGTTGCGCTTATCCGCGCGCCGCATTCCACCGTCGATGCTCGACCATCAGGCATTGATCCTCCGTGACATCCACACCGGCCGCGAGCAGCCGTTCGGCGAACGCGTCGTGTCGAATCCCGCTTTGCAGCCAGACAGCGCGCGGTTTTACTGCGAGGATGTCGTCCAGGTGCGGCATCAGGTCCGATGATTTGCGGAATACATTGAGCAGATCGATCCGGCCCGGAATCTCCTTGAGATCACGGATTACGGCTTTGCCCAGGATGCTGGTCACTTCCGGGTAGTAAACAGGCACGGGAATCACGTCGTAACCGACGCGCTGCAGGTAGGCGGGCACCATGTGTGCTGGCTGGGATGCACGATGTTCAGGCTTGATGCCCAACACCGCGATGCGCCGTGTCTGTGCGAGCAGCCGGTCGACATCGCGATGGTGTTGGATGATTGCGCCGCGCATGGATTTGAGTTTACGCGAGTGTCGGGAACACCATCCCAACCCGCACTCAAGCCGTTTCCACCACTACCGGGATCTTGCCGATCCGCGCCTGCCACTCCCTCGGACCCGTCACATGCACGGAAGTGCCGCCGGAATCGACGGCGACGGTCACCGGCATGTCGACGACTTCGAACTCGTAGATCGCTTCCATGCCCAGGTCTTCGAATGCGACGACACGCGCGGACCGGATCGCCTTGGACACAAGATACGCCGCGCCGCCGACAGCCATCAGGTACACCGATCGATGCTTGCGGATCGCCTCGATCGCAAGCGGGCCGCGTTCCGCCTTGCCGACCATCCCGAGCAAGCCTGTTTCGCCCAGCATCTGTTCGGTGAACTTGTCCATGCGCGTGGCGGTAGTTGGACCAGCGGGGCCGACGGCTTCATCACGCACCGGATCCACAGGGCCAACGTAATAGATGAAACGCCCGCGCAGGTCGACCGGCAACGCTTCACCGCGATCGAGCATGCCGATGATGCGTTTGTGCGCGGCGTCGCGGCCGGTGTAGAGCCTGCCGCTGAGCAGCAACACTTCGCCCGGTTTCCATGCCGAGACCTGGTCGCACGTGACCGTGTCCAGATCGACGCGACGGCCCTTCGACGCGTCATAAGTCAGCTTCGGCCAATCCTCGAGCGAGGGTGGTTCCAGCATCACCGGTCCGCTTCCATCGAGGGTGAAATGCGCGTGCCTTGTCGCCGCGCAGTTGGGAATCATCGCGACCGGCAGGTTGGCGGCGTGGGTCGGGTAATCCCTGATCTTGATGTCGAGCACGGTGGTGAGCCCGCCCAGCCCTTGCGCGCCGATGCCGAGCGCATTGACCTTGTCGAAGAGCTCGATGCGCAGCTTCTCCAGCTTGTCCTTCGG
>JBDSEX010000299.1:0-3796 GCA_039919835.1 Luteimonas sp. | reverse complement strand
TGCCGGGCCGATCGAAACGCGGGTCGGGCGAGATATATGGCGGCACGATGTCGCCGGCACGATCGAAGTCGGTATCGCCGGCATAGGCCATGGCGTAGCTTTCGAGCCGCTGCCGCAGGTTGCTTTCGGCGGTATCGACGAAGGCGCGATCCAACGCGTACCCCACAAGCGCCAGGAACGCCAGCAGGCCCAGCGTCGCGGCCAGCAATTGCCGCGTGGCGAGCGAGCGCGGCCGCCAGACAACGCTAGCCATGCTTGATTTTGCAGAGGCAATGACCCATGACGAACGAGCCTACGCGATTGGCAGGCGTCCGGTCACCATGGCAACGGTCGGCGACTCAGCCTTCGTTGCTGCGTGCGATCGCGAATCGGTAGCCGCGGCCACGCACGGTCTCGATCGGCTTGAGCGCGCCGTCGGCATCCAGCTTCTTGCGCAGGCGGCCGATGAAGACTTCGAGCACGTTGGAGTCGCGGTCGAAATCCTGCTGGTAAATGTGTTCGGTCAGGTCGGCCTTCGAGACCAGCTCGCCCGCATGCATCATCAAATACTCGAGCACCTTGTACTCGTAGCTGGTGAGATCGACATTGGCGCCGTTGACGCTGACCGTCTGCGCGGCGAGGTCGAGCGCGACCGGGCCACATTCCAGCGTCGGCTTGCTCCACCCGGCCGCGCGGCGCACCAGCGCGTTGATGCGCGCCAGCAGCTCCTCGACGTGGAAGGGCTTGACCAGGTAATCGTCGGCACCCTGCTTGAGGCCATCGACCTTGTCCTGCCAGCTCGAGCGTGCCGTCAGGATCAGCACCGGGAACTGCTTGCCTTCATCGCGCAGGGCGCGGATCAACTCCATGCCGGACATCTTGGGCAGGCCGAGGTCGATGATGCCGACATCGAACGGCACCTCGCGGCCCATGTACAACCCCTCCTCCCCATCCTGGGCGGCATCGACCGCATACCCCTCGCGCTTGAGGCGGGCAGCGAGGGTCTCGCGCAACGGGGCTTCGTCTTCGACGAGTAGGATTCGCATGGAAACTCCTGGATCTTCGCTGGCCGGGTGGCCGTTCAGTTACAGATTGGGATCGTCGTTGTCGTCGCGGCGTGTACGAGGAGCAGGCTTGTCGTCGTCCGACTTCGCCCCGTCGAAATGCAGGGGTTGCTCCGGATCATCGACATAGATGCGGACCCGGCCACGGTCGTCCACGACCTTGACCCGGTGGACGTCGCGGCCGTCGAACTGCACCCGCTCGGCGCTGAGGATCTGGCCCTGCGTGGCGCGTTCGATGCGGCGGACGGAATCCGACAAGGAGTCGTCATCGTCGCGCGACCCCTGCTTCTTCTCCCGATCCTTGTCGTCGTCGCCGCCGTCCGCCCTCCCAGCCGCAGTCGCACCACCCGCAAGGAGCACGATCAGCAGGGGCAGCAGCAGGCGACGCATCAGGGACATGGCGTTCGGCTCGAAGAAGATAAAACAGGCCGGAAGGCGCGCCTGGAGGTGAAGTCTGTGAAGCAGGCGGTGAATCCGTCCTTAACTTTCTGAACGGTGGTGGCTGCGGTTCAGGCCGGGCGCGGGTCTGCGGGTCATTCGGACGCGACTTCTCAGAAGATCTCGCCGACGCAGCATCGCAAGGAACCGCCTCCCGCCTCGATCGCCGCGAGCGGCACGCTGCGCACGGCGAACCCGGCCGATGCCAGCCCGTCATGCGATGCACGCGTGAGCGATCGTTCGGCGGCCGCGCTCATCCACACCTCAGTGTCCGACAAGGCGATGGCGTTGCCCGCGAAGGCGGCATGCTCCGCTGGCGACAGGCGGATCGCGCGCGGTGCGTACAGGCTGGCGATGGTGTCGACGACCGCGGCATTGGCGAACCCGTCCGGGCAGAGCAGCGCGGCACGTCCCGCCAGCACCGCGAGCACGACGTTGGTGTGGTACTCGCGCGGCGCCAGGTCGAACAGGAGCGTGGCGCGCAGGCCCAGGGCGTCGTGCATCAACGCGGCGCCCTGCTCGTCGCAGCGCTCCGAGAGCCCGCAAAAACCCAATCCACGCGCGCGATCGATGACCAGCGCCCCGGTCAGCTCGCAGGGATGCGATTGCTGCGACAGGTCGATTTCGTCGTAGCCCAGCGCATCGCGGAAAAACCCGCGGATGTCGCCGCGTGCCGCTTCGCGCTGGCGAACCGGATGCCGCATGCGGCCAATGATCGCCTTTCCCGGCGCGGTCGCGAACACGTTGTTCGGGAACAGCGCGTCGGGCGTCGTGGCATCGCCTGGAAACGCGACGGCAGGAATGACTGCGGACAACGCACGGTGCAGGTTGCGATGCTCCACCAGGGCCTGCTGCGGATCGAACGCGGCGGCATCGGCCATGTAGCGGTTGTCATTGGCGGATTCATCGGCGCGGGAAAAACCATCGGGCGTCACGAGGAACGCGGCCTTGGCGGTAGCCGGTCCGAAGTCGGGTGGGCAGGCGCGCGCGAGGTTGAGAAAAGCAGTCGTATCGTGAGTAATCATGCCAACCCTGTTACCAAGCAGACGGAGTCATCTTTGGCTTGTCCTTCCCGCAAAGGCGGGAATCCCGTGATTTTGAGCAATTCAAAGCCATAGTCGCTCGATTCACGGCTTCGCGGGAATGACGTGCGCAAAGCCTGCGGTTGTCGTTTCAAGGAAGGGCTAGCGACAGTTGGCTTCAGGCCGCGATGCAGTCGTCACGTGTAACGGGTTGCAACGCACGCTCAACCAGCGACCAGTCCGCACCAGGCTTGTGCGCACCCTCGCTCAGCACCTGCCGGTATGCGCGGCCACCCGGCTGGCTGTGGAACAGGCCAAGCACGTGGCGCGTGATGTGCTTGAGCGCGACGCCATTGTCCAGTTGCCTTTCGACATACGGCCGCAATCCACGCAGCAGCTGTTCCCGGGTCTGCAACGCGCCGCCGAACCATTGCACATCGAGGCGATGCAACAGGTATGGATCGTGGTATGCCGCGCGGCCGAGCATGACGCCGTCGGCGTGCAGCAGATGCGCATCCGCATCGTGCAGCGTGGCGATGCCACCGTTGACGACAACCGTCAGATCGGGCCGGTCGCGTTTTAGCTTATAGGCCCAGTCGTACCGCAACGGCGGCACGTCGCGATTCTCCTTGGGCGACAACCCCTGCAACCACGCATTGCGCGCGTGCACGACGAAGGTGCGGCAACCTGCCTGCGCGACGGCGTCGATGAACCCAAGGAACACGTCGTAATCCGCGTCCTCGTCGACGCCCAGCCGGCACTTCACCGTCACCGGGACCCTGCAGGCGGCAATCATCGCGGCGACACCTTCCGCCACCAGCGCCGGCTCGCGCATCAGGCAGGCGCCGAAACGTCCCGCCTGCACGCGATCGGACGGGCAGCCGACGTTGAGGTTGATCTCGTCGAAGCCATACGCCTCGCCGATGCGTGCCGCATGCGCCAGCACGTGCGGCTCGCTGCCGCCCAGTTGCAACGCAACCGGATGCTCGACCGCGTCCTTTGCCAGCAATCGCGCGCGATCGCCATGCACCACCGCATTGGCGTGCACCATCTCGGTGTACAGCCGCGCATGCGGCGACAGCAGTCGATGGAAGACGCGGCACGGACTATCCGTCCAGTCCATCATCGGGGCGACGGACAGGCGCAACTGCGGCAGCGGGATGGCAGGCGATGCGTTCAAGTCAGGCATTGTACGAGGCTGCCGGATGCGGCCCTCCACGCCAGCCTGCCATGCGATCGTGCGCATCGCGACTCACGTGCCGCAACGTTGCAGCTATCGGCGACCAGATCCCA
>JBDSEX010000296.1:0-4237 GCA_039919835.1 Luteimonas sp. | reverse complement strand
GGAAAAGCCTTTCGGGCGAGCCGGTTATGATACTCGGCTCGGGCGGGGCCATGCAAGCCAAGCCCCACAAAAAGGCCGGAAATGCGCGTCCTGGGCATCGAAACCAGCTGTGACGAAACCGGCGTCGCCGTCTATGACAGCGCCCTCGGCTTGCGCGCGGAAGCCCTGTTCAGCCAGATTCCCCTGCATGCGGAGTATGGCGGGGTGGTCCCCGAGCTGGCCAGCCGGGACCATGTGCGCAAGCTGCTGCCGCTGGTCCGGCAGGTCCTGGCCGAGGCCGGCCTGAAGGTCGAGGACCTCGACGGGGTCGCCTATACCTCCGGCCCGGGCCTGGTCGGGGCGCTGATGGTGGGGGCGGCCGCGGGCCGGGCCCTGGCTTGGGCCCTCGAAAAGCCGGCCATCGGCGTCCACCACATGGAAGGCCACCTGCTGGCGCCGCTGATGGAGCCCGATCCGCCGGCGCCGCCGTTCGTGGCGCTGCTGGTCTCCGGCGGCCACACCCAGCTCGTGCAGGTCGCCGCGATCGGCAGCTATCGCCTGCTCGGCCAGTCGCTGGACGACGCGGCCGGGGAAGCCTTCGACAAGACCGCCAAGATGATGGGCTTGCCGTACCCGGGCGGTCCGCAACTCGCGGCCATCGCGGAGACTGGCACGCCCGGCGCGTACAGGTTCTCGCGGCCGATGACCGACCGGCCTGGCCTTGATTTCAGTTTCAGCGGCCTGAAGACGCAGGTGTTGCTGGCCTGGCGCGGCAGCGACCAGACCGATGCCACGCGCGCCGACATGGCCCGCGGCTTCGAGGATGCGGTGGTCGATACGCTGGTGATCAAGTGCCAGCGCGCGCTGGACGCGGCTGATTGCAACGTCCTTGTGGTCGCGGGCGGCGTCGGCGCCAACAAGCGCCTGCGCGCGAAGCTGGCTGATGCGGCGACCAAGCGTGGCGGTCGCGTCTGTTTTCCGCGTCCTGAACTGTGCACGGACAACGGCGCGATGATCGCCTTCGCCGGCGCGTTGCGCTTGCAGGCGGGGCAGCGCGACGATGCGTCCGTGCGCGTCATGCCGCGCTGGGATATGGCATCGTTGCCGGAAGTGGCGATGCCGCCTCACCCGAACGGGACGTCCCTCGGGGCGTAGGTGGGCTCCGGAAAAAGCACCGGCGCATCGACCAATGGCCGACTGACGGATGGGTAGATGGACAAGGTTTTCATCGAAGGTCTCGAGATCGAAACGCTCATCGGCGTCTACGACTGGGAGCGCCGCATCCGGCAGCCGCTGGTGTTCGACATCGAAATGGGCTTCGACAACCGCACGCCGGCCGCGACCGACGCGATCGCGGACACACTCAACTACAAGGACGTCAGCAAGCGCTTGATCGAGTACGTGTCGCAATCGGATTTCGGCCTGGTGGAAACACTTGCGGAACGTTGCGCCACGATCATCCTCGACGAATTCGGCGTCACGCAGGTGCGTCTAAAATTGAGCAAGCCCGGCGCTGTTCGCGGCGCGCGCGCCGTCGGTGTCGTCATCGAACGCAGCCAGACAGGAACACCATGACGCCGACCACCAAAGCCTATCTCAGCCTCGGCAGCAACATCGAAGCCGAGGACAACCTGCGTTCGGCGGCCGCCGCGCTGCGCGCGCGTTTCGGCGACGTGGTGCTGTCGCCGGCGTATCGCATGCCGGCCGTGGGTTTCGAAGGCCCTGAGTTCCTCAATGCCGCGGCGATCGTCGACAGCGACCTCGATCCGTTCGCGCTGACGGAATGGCTGCGAAATGTCGAACGGCGCCACGACCGCCTGCGCACGCACGTCAAGTTCAGCAGCCGTACGCTGGATATCGACATCGTCTATTTCGACGACCTGATCCTCGACGGCGACAACGAGGAAGACGACCGCGGCGGCGCGGCGACGTTGCAACTGCCGCGGCCGGAGTTGCGGTATGCATTCGTGCTCAAGCCATTGGCTGACATCGCGCCGGGGTTCGTCGATCCGGTGCGCAGGATCACGCTGGCGGAGTTGTGGGCGAATCATCCTGATCGCGGCACCGCCTACGCGGCGGTGATGCTGTAGCGGCTCGCAGGCCGGTATGGGACTTTACTGCGCCGATCATGACCAGGGTCGTTGGACCAAGGCTCACCCTGCACAAGGCATGCACGACGACTTTCAGCTTTCCAGCAATCTCCCGCCATCGACGCGGATGACCTGACCCGTCGTGTAGCTCGCATCGTGCAACAACCAGCGCACTGCTTCGGCGATTTCCTCGACGGTGCCCGTTCGCTTCATCGGCGTACGCGCCAGCAGAGTGGCTTTGGCCTTGTCGTCCTTGCCCTTGCCTGTGTCCACGCCGGTGTCCGGCCACAGGATCGCGCCGGGCGACACTGCGTTCACGCGCACGTCCGGCGCCAGTTCCGCTGCCAGCGCATGTGTCATGTGCACCAGCGCCGCCTTGCTCATGCCGTAGATGGCGTGATCGCGCAATGGACGCTCGGCATGGATGTCGGCGATGTTGACGATGGCGCCGTGCGTCGCCTTCAAGTGCGGCGCAGCCGCCTGTGACAGGAAAAAAGGCGCGCGCGCATTGGCGGCAAACAGGGCATCCCACTGCTGCGGCGTGGCCTGGCCGAAGGGTGTCGGGAAAAATCCGGAAGCATTGTTGACCAGCGCGTCCAGTCGGCCGAATCGTCCGATGGTCGTTGCGATCAACTCGGGTAGACGGTCGAATTCAACGAGATCGGCTTGCAGCGCCATCGCACTGTCGGCGCGATGTGCATTCAAGTCCGCGATCAACGCGACCATCTCCGCTGCGGAATCACGGTAATGCAGCGACAGGTCGTAGCCTTCGGCATGCAGCCGGCGCGCGACCCCCGCGCCGATGCGCCTGGCAGCGCCGGTGACCAATGCGACGGGACGGGATGAAAACATGAACCGAAACTCCAGACGGATGCCCACAAAGCAGTTGGATGGTCGCATAGTCGCGGAGCGACTTGCCCAGCATGGATGTTTTGCAAAACGCATGCCCGATGGATGAAACGCACCGCGCCAAGCCTCGCGTGACGAACGTCGCCCAGACAAGGCCGCAGCCCGCACCCCCGGGCGCCCAGTCACGTCGGGACGCGTCCCGGATGTGCTCCGCGTATCCGGGCTACGATTCCCGAATGGAGTTACCGCCTCAACCCGACGCCCATGCGCTCGCCCACAGCGAACGCCTGCGCGCACTGATCCAGCAACAGATCTTCGCCAGCGGCGGCACGATTCCGTTCTCGCGCTTCATGGAGCTGTGCCTGTACGCGCCGGGGCTCGGGTATTACAGCGCCGGTGCGACGAAGTTCGGCGCCGCCGGGGATTTCGTCACCGCGCCGGAGCTTGGACACCTCTTTGCTGCGTGCGTGGCCGAAGCGATTGCGCCGGTGCTGCGCCAGCTTGGCCCCGATGCGCACGTCATCGAACTGGGCGGCGGCAGCGGTGCGTTCGCCGAAGTGATGTTGAAGCGGCTGCTCGCGCTCGATGCGATGCCGGCGCGTTACGCGATCCTCGAGCCGAGCGCCGATCTGCGGCAACGCCAGCGCGACCAACTGCAGCAACGGCTGATACCGCCGGTGTTCGCGCTCGTCGAGTGGCTGGACGCGCCGCCGCAAGAGCCGTGGGATGGCGTGCTGTTCGCCAATGAAGTGATCGATGCGCTGCCCACGCCGCGATTCGTCATCCGGGACGGCGAGGTTCTGGAGGAATGTGTCGCACTGGATGCCGATGGCCGCTTCATTCGCTGCGATCGCCCCGCCGATGCGCTGTTGTGTGCCGCGGTGCGGCATGTCGAGCGCACGCTGGAGATGACGTTCGCGGAAGGTTACCGCTCCGAGGTCCTGCCGCAGCTGCCGTACTGGATCCAGGCAGTGATCGGCCGCCTGCAAAGCGGCGCGCTGCTGTTCATCGACTACGGCTACCCGCGCTGCGAATTCTATGCGCCGCAACGGGACGACGGCACGTTGCGGGCGTTCCATCGTCATGCGGTCAGCAGCGACGTGTACGCATCTCCCGGATTGCAGGACCTGACCGCGTCGGTCGATTTCACCGCGCTCGCGGAAGCCGGCACGCATGCCGGCTTCGACTTCGCCGGTTATTGCTCGCAGGCGAATTTCCTGATCGGCAACGGACTCGAAACGCTGCTCGCGGAAGCGGAACTCAAGGCGGATGGCGAGGCGGCGCGCTACACACTGCGGCAGGAAGCCAAGCGCCTGACG
>JBDSEX010000260.1:0-4022 GCA_039919835.1 Luteimonas sp. | reverse complement strand
GCGCTTGGCGACCCGGTTTTCATCGCCGGCCGCGAACTGTTTCCCGCGGCCAGCGTCGGCATCGCCATGTGGCACCCGCGCTATCGAAGCGGTGACGAACTGTTGCGCGACGCGGATGCCGCCATGTATCGGGCCAAGGCGCTCGGCCGGGGACGCAGTGCGGTGTTCGATGCGGACATGCGCCAGCAGGCGGTCAGTCTGCTCGACCTCGAAGCCGATCTGCGGCGGGCCATCAATCGCGGCGATTTCGAGCCGTACTACCAGCCGATCGTGCGCCTGGACGACCTGTCCGTGGTGGGGCACGAAGCGCTGCTGCGCTGGCGCCACGACAAGCGCGGCATCATGCTGCCTGGCAAGTTCATCGGCATGGGCGAGGACACCGGACTGATCGAGCAGGTGGATTGGCTGCTGTACCAGCAGGTAATCGCCGGGTTGGCGTCGCAGGGCAGTGGTTACGTGTCGATCAACGTCTCGCCTCTCCATTTCCGTTCGCCTGATTTCGCCGGGCGCCTGCTGCGCATGCTCGACAGCGCAGGCGCCGATCCGCAGCGCCTGCGCATCGAGATCACCGAGGGCGCCTTGCTCGACGACGCTCCGCGCACGCTGCGGATGTTGCGCAACCTGCGTAATCATGGCGTGCTGGCGCAGCTTGACGACTTCGGCACCGGGTTTTCCGCGCTGTCGTACCTGCACCGGTTTCCCATCGCCACGTTGAAGATCGACCAGAGTTTCGTGGCGGGCCTGCAGGGCGACAGTCCCGAAAGCTTCGCCGTGATCCGCGCCATCCTCGCCCTGGCCAGTGCCCTCAACATCGAAGCGATCGGTGAAGGAATCGAAACGCAAGCCCAAGCCGCCGCGTTGCAGGAGATGGGCTGCGAGTTCGGACAAGGTTATCTATTCGGGTATCCGGTGCCGCCAGCGGTTCGCGAATGAAGGTGAATTGGGGTAGTTCACATGTCGGCGGCCCGCGTCCCACCTGAGTACAACGCACGCACATAGAGCGGAGACCACCATGGGCACACAGGATTTCGAAGCGTCCCTCGAAGGCGGAATGCACCAGCGCCTTGCGCGAATGGCGGGCGAGTGGGAAGGGGTGACGCAGGTGTGGTTCGATCCTTCGCAACCGCCCGCAAGCGAAACCGCCCAGCGTGGCAGCATCCGGCCGATCCTTGGCGGACGTTTCCTGTTGCACGAATACCGGACCAGCTTCGGCGATGACGCGCATGAAGGCCTCGCCCTCTACGGCGCGCATCTGGACGCCGATGCGTTCGAGAGCGCGTGGGTGGACAGTTTCCACACCGGGACCAATGTGATGTTTTCGACCGCCGCGTCGCAGGCGACCGGGTTTTCCGTGCTGGGAAGTTACGGCGACGGGCAACAGGGGCCGCCGTGGGGCTGGCGAACCAACATCGAGCAGCCGGATGCGGACACCCTGGTGATCACGATGTTCAACATCGAGCCACGGAGCGATGAATCAAAGGCGGTGGAGACGCGCTACCGGCGTGTGGCCTAGCCCTCGCGAGGGCGTGCGCCACCAAAACGGGCAGCCGGCGCTGCCCGTTTTCTCTTCCTTGCACTTGAACTCAGAACCTGACATCCAGCTTGGCGTAGTAACTGCCGCCGTTGATGCCGAAAGGCAGCGTCTCCCAGCCGTATACGAAGCCGAGTTCAGTGAACGGGAAGCCGGTGTCCGGATCCCACTTGTCCGGGTACACGTCGAAGATGTTGTTGCCGCCGATCGTCAGCTTGACCGTATCGCTGAACTTGTAGCCGATGGCGAGGTCGGCCAGCCACTTGCCGCCCCATTCGGTATACGGGCCGAAGCCTTCGCCGGCGACGCGCCCGAAATAATTCTCGCGCAGCGTCAGGTCCCACGTGTCGTTGCTGTAGACGGCTTGCAGCACATGGTGTTCGCGTGGCTGGCCCTGCTCGATCAGTGTCTTCTGCACGCTGCCGAACAGCAGGGCTTCCGGAATGATCGGCGACTCGGAATGCACATCCGTCACTTCCGTCTTGTTCCAGTGCAGCAACGCGGTCCAGTTGATGCTGCCGCCGCTTTTGAGCGCCTGGTTGAGGTTGCCGACGATATCCAGGCCGGTCGTGGTGGTGTCGATGGCATTGGTGAAGAACTGCACCACTCCCGCCCGGAACGGGGCCAGCGCGCCGCGGATCGGGCAGTTGCTGTTGGTGGCGTTGCAGGGCAAGCCGTCGGTGCCGGTGGACTCGGGCGTGACGCCTTCCGAGTACACGAGTCGGTCCTCGATGTCGATGCGGAACAGGTCGGCGGTGATCGAGAGGTTCGGGATCGGCTTGAAGATGACGCCAACCGACTTGCTGAGCGAAGTCTCTTCCTTCAATTGCGGGATGCCGAGTGCCTTGGCAATGGGGCTGTTGTTGCGTGCGGTCAGTACTTCGGTCAGCACGCCTGCGTTGAGGTTGGTCGACACCGAGCTGTAGAACGCCTGCTGCACGCCGGGCGCGCGGAAACCGGTCGAGAGCGTGCCGCGGAAGGCGAAGGCGCTGCTCATGTCAAAGCGCGCCGAAAGTTTTCCTGTGGTGGTGTTGCCAAAGTCCGAATAGTCCTCGTACCGCGCCGCGGCACCGAGCAGCAGGCGGTCGGTGACGTTGGACTCCGCATCGACGTAGACCGCCCAGCTGGTGCGCCCGTCGTCGACTTCGGTGGCCGGCGTGTAACCAGGAAAGCCCTGCGTGCCCGACGGCGCGGGTGCGCCGGTCTGGCCAAAGATCGGAATACCGGGATTGTTGGTACGTCCGTAGGTGTAGGAGACCGGGTCGCCGGCCTCGATGCCGTAGTTGTCGCGGCGCCATTCCAGACCCGTGGACAGGTACAGCGGGTTGTCGCCGAGGCCGCCCAGCTCGCCGCGCAGGTCGAAGTTGACCGTGGTCTGATCGAACTTCAAGGTGCCGGTATCGGCCTCGGTCGGCGTTTCGCCATAGATGCCGCCGCCGGGCCGCGGCTCGTAGTACCAGCTCACGTTGGCCGTGTTGCGCTCGAAGAAACTGAAATCGTTGCGGCCATGGTTGACCGACAGGTCCCAGTCCCAGGACTCGTTGAGCGGGCCGCGGAAACCGACGGCCAAGGACGCGTCCTCGACCGTGGTGATGATGTTGGGCAGGAAGCCGTTGGGATACAGGGCGGGAATGGTGCGGTTGTCGCCGGCCGAACGGAAGAAGCCGGAAGAATCACCTTTGCGCCGCGACAGTCCGCCGAACCAGTAGAACTCGCCAGCGCCGATCGGCAATTCGCCGTTCATCCACAGGTAGGCATCGGTGGCGTCGGCATCGCCGATGCGCTGTGTCACGCGCGGAGGATTGACGCGCAGGGTGTCAAGGCCGGCGCGATTGGTTTCCTCGCGGTCGCGATATTCAAGGCTGACGTTGATGAAGCCGTCGTCGGCCAGCTTGAAACCGGTGTTGACCGAGCCATGCAGGACCCGGCCGTCGCCTTCGTAGGTCTGGCCCGCGAGGAAGGACACGTCGGTGTGGCCGGTCTGTTCCTTGAGGATCAGGTTGATCACGCCCGCGATCGCGTCGGAGCCGTACTGCGCCGCGGCACCGTCGCGCAGCACTTCGATGCGCTCGATCATGGAAATCGGGATCGCGTTGATGTCGGTGCCAGCCGAGCCGCGCGCGATGGTCTGCTGCACGTTGACCAGCGCCTGCTGGTGGCGGCGCTTGCCGTTGACCAGAACCAGAACCTGGTCGGGACCGAGCGCGCGCAGCGTGGCCGGGCGCAGGATGTCGGTGCCGTCGCTGATAGTGGTGCGCGAGAAATTGAAGCTGGGCTCGAGCAGTTGCAAGGCCTGGCCGACTTCCATCGCGCCTGTGTTGGCCAGTTCTTCCTGTCCGATGATGTCGACGGGAGCGGCCGTTTCCTCGGCCGTGCGGCCAAGCACGCGCGAACCGGTGACTTGCACGGTGTCGAGCTGGGTCGGGGTCTGGCTGGTCGAAGCCGGCGCGGCTTCCTGGTCAGCAGGTGCCTGGTCCTGCGCAGCGGCGGG
>JBDSEX010000166.1:0-3332 GCA_039919835.1 Luteimonas sp. | reverse complement strand
CGCAGCGGCGGCGAGGGCGGTGAAGATGACATGAAAACGGGGCATGCCCGGGAGCATACCGGCACATCTTCATCACGAGGCTGAATTTGCGGCTGAATCCCGCGGCACTCCGTGGAAGTCCGCCGGCTCCATGAAACGCTTCAGTTTTCGGCGAAGGCCTGCGCAATCGCGTCCGGTGCAGGCGCAGCCGGCGCGCCCGGCATCGCAGGCAGGTTGCTTTCGAGCGCGAGGCCGGTGACAGGATCGACCGGGACCCGTTCGCCGGGCGACACCACATCGGGGCCATGCGACAGTTCATCCGCGATCACGACCAGCATGCCGTGTTCGGTCTCCCCGAACAGCAGCTTGGAGAATTCCAGCGGCAGGCGCACGCATCCGTGCGACGCGGGCCGGCCCGGGATCTTGCCGGCGTGCAGCGCAATGCCATCCCAGGTCAGCCGCTGCATGAAGGGCATCGGCGCGTTGTTGTATCGGTTGGAGTGGTGCATGCGGCGTTTCTGCAGGATCGGGTACACACCGGTTGGCGTCTCGTTGCCCGGTTTCCCGCTGCTGATGGTCGACACGCCGATGCGCACGCCATCGCGATACACATGCGCGCGCTGCTCGGGCAGGCTGACCACCACCACCATCGCGCCCTTCGGGGCAAGCTGCGGGGCCCACTCGAACTCGCCGGGCGCCAGGTCACGCGGCACCAGCCCGGTTGCAAACGCCGGGGACATTGCCAGCAGTGCGAACGCTGCAATGGCGGCGATATGGCGGAGTCGTTGGAGGAGCCGGCGTTTCATTTCTGCGCGTCGTGTGTGGGTGCGTTGGTGGTAACGGTAGAACGACGCGCATGAGGCCAATGTTGATGTTGTCGACCGGCGCCTGAATCGGCACGGCGTTCACTTCCAGGCGCACGAGCCGTGCATGCAGGTGCATGCATCGATTGGTCCTGTCCCGCTCAAATCCAGTCTGTCCCTGCATGACGCCCCGGTAGCAAACCCTCCGGGGCAGCAAAGGCGAGCGCCGATCCCCGTGCCGGTCTGCGTCCAAAAAAGAGCACTCATCCCCGGGGCAGCGGACCCGGCGTCCACGGCGTCCCGGGGCGCGCACCGGGAGCATCCGTTTCCTGCCCGTGGCGCTCATGTCCGGTTTCCGGCGCGTTTGCGGTTTAGAGGCAGTGTCGGGCGCCGTGCGGCTACCCATCGAGGCTGCATGGTCTTTAACTCGCTCACGTTCGTCGTGTTCTTCGCGCTGGTGCTCGCGCTGCATGCCATGCCATTCGGCTGGACGACCAAAAAGGTCAACCTGCTGCTCGCCAGCTACCTGTTCTATGCGGCCTGGAACCCGCCCTTCATCCTGCTGCTCTGGATCTCGACGGTGGTCGACTGGTATGCCGCGCAGGCGCTGGTGCGCGCGCAGAAACCGGCGGCACGGCGCGCTTGGATGCTGCTGTCGGTGGTGGTCAACCTCGGCATGCTCGCCTACTTCAAATACGGCGAGTTCCTGCTGCGGAATTTCCAGGTCATGGCCGCGGCCGCGGGCATCGAGTACGTGCCGCCCGACTACGGCATCATCCTTCCCGTCGGCATCTCCTTCTACACGTTCGCCACGCTGTCCTACACGCTCGACATCTATCTGCGCCGCGCCAGGCCCGCACGCAACTTCCTCGACTACGCGCTGTTCGTGACGTTCTTCCCGCATCTGGTTGCGGGCCCGATCATGCGCCCGACCGAGCTGGTGCCGCAGTTCGTCACGCCGCGGCGTGCGACCGCGCAGCAGTTGTATTTCGGACTGGCGCTGATGACGCTGGGCCTGTTCCAGAAGGTGGTGCTCGCCGACGGCTTCCTCGCGCAACCCGCGGAAATGGTCTACGACGGCAAGCTCATTCCCGGCGCGCTCGATGCATGGGTGGCGACGCTGGCCTTCAGCGGACAGATCTTCTGCGACTTCGCCGGCTATTCCACCACCGCGATCGGCGCTGCGTTGTGCCTGGGCTTCGCGATGCCGGACAACTTCCGCTTCCCGTATGCAGCCGTGGGGTTTTCCGATTTCTGGCGGCGATGGCACATCACCTTGTCGGCGTGGCTGCGCGATTACCTCTACATCCCGCTCGGCGGCAACCGGCACGGCGAGGCGCGCACGTACCTGGCACTGATGGTGACGATGCTGCTGGGCGGCCTGTGGCACGGCGCGAGCTGGGCGTTCGTGGTCTGGGGTGGACTCCACGGCGTGTACCTCGCAAGTGAGCGCGTGTTGCGTGCGCGCTTCTCCGGGTATCGGCCGGGGCCGATGGCACTGCTCGGGCTCGGGCTGCTGACCTACGCGCTGGTCAATGTGACCTGGGTGTTCTT
The DNA here is from genome assembly GCA_039919835.1 of Luteimonas sp. Lineage (GTDB taxonomy): Bacteria > Pseudomonadota > Gammaproteobacteria > Xanthomonadales > Xanthomonadaceae > JALYOU01. Next base: position 996 of record JBDSEX010000166.1, on the reverse strand, counting down.
CCGCGCCGACAGTTTCGGCCAGGCGTGGCTGGTGCTGGGCGGGATGTTCGGCCAGAACGCCAAGGCCGTCCCGATCCTGCCCACGGTGCAACTGGTGATGGTGGCGCTGATCGTCGGAGGCATCGTCTGCGCGCATTGGGCGATGCGCAATCGCACGCTGGAGTCGGCCATCGCACGCGTGCCCGCCACGGTGTTGTCGGGGACCTGGGCACTGATGTTGTTCGCGATCGTGATTGCACAAGGGACGGGGAATGCCTTCATCTATTTCCAGTTCTGACAGCGCCGCCATGGCGGCGGATGGCATCACAACCGGCGAGCGCCCCGAGCGCGCCGGCTTGGTACGCCTGACCGCATCCGATCGCCCTGGTGTCGCGCAACCGGTGCCGGTGCGAGACATCCCGCTGCAACCCTGGAACCGCATCTTCATCGTCGCGCTGGTACTGGCCGCGCTGCTTCTCGGCGCGTGGGAATGGCACTGGCGCGCGTTCGGCGCCACGCCCGGTTATCGCAACAGCGACGGCCAGTGGGCACAGCAGCGGCGTCGCATCAACGCCGGCGAGGGCGACGGCACGGTGTTGATCGGCTCGTCGCGGGTGCTGTTCGACGTGCAGTTGCCGGTGTGGGAAAGGGTGGCCGGCGAACGGCCGATCCAGCTTGCGCTGGAAGGCACCTCGCCCCTGCCGATCCTCGAGGACCTTGCCGCCGATCCCGACTTCACCGGCAGGCTGCTGGTCGGCGTGACTCCCGGGCTGTTTTTCAGCGGCGGCAAGTTGCGCGCGGACGTGGTTGGCTACACCCGTGACCAGGGCCCGTCGCAGCGGAGTGGACACTGGTTGTCGCAGCACCTGCTCGAGCCTTGGCTTGCGTTCTACGACCCCGACTTCGCCCTGTCCACGGTGGTCAAGCGGCAGCGCTGGCCTGCGCGCGACGGCGTGCCGAACCTGCCCGAAGTGCGCAAGCTGATGATCCAGGGCCCCGATCGCAATTCCCGCATGT
>JBDSEX010000163.1:0-3208 GCA_039919835.1 Luteimonas sp. | reverse complement strand
GTCGGCAAGCAGATCGAACTCGCCAACCAGCAATGGACCATCGTCGGCGCGTTCGCGTCGAACGACTCGCACGATTCTGAGCTCTGGGCTGATACTGAAACGCTGGCGTCCACCTACCAGCGCACATCGTTCCAGTCGGTCACGGCCAAACTCGATGGCAAGGACGGCTTCAAGCAACTGAAGGCCGCCCTGGCCGCCGACCCGCGTCTGAAACTCGACGTGCAGACCACGCGCGATTACTACGGCAAGCAGTCGGAAAGCCTGGAGAAGCTGGTCAAGATCCTCGGCACCGTGATCGGCGCCATCATGGCAATCGGCGCGGTGTTCGGTGCGCTCAACACCATGTATGCCGCCGTCGCTGGTCGCGCACGCGAGATCGCGACGATGCGCGCGTTGGGGTTCCGTGGTTTGCCGGTCGTGGTTGCGGTGATGCTGGAGACGACATTGCTTGCATTGCTCGGCGGGCTGCTCGGCGCATTCCTCGCGTGGCTGATCTTCAACGGTTACAGCGTGTCGACATTGAGCTCGAACTTCAGCCAGGTGGTATTCCAGTTCAAGGTATCGCCGGAGTTGTTGTGGAACGGGTTGAAGTGGGCGCTGGGTATCGGCTTGGTGGGCGGGCTGTTCCCGGCGCTGCGCGCGGCGCGGTTGCCGGTGACGGAGGCGTTGCGGGCAGCGTAAGCGGCTCATGGCCCTGGCTTGATGGCCGGAGCTTGGTGGCCTGCCCTTCGTGGCCTGCCCTTCGTGGCCTGCCCTGCGTGGCCTGCCCTTCATTGCCTGCCCTTCGTGGCCTGCCCTTCACTGCCTGCAGTAACTGGTACTGCGTGCAACTCCAGGCCCTTCGCGGCCCGGCATGATCCTGGCACTCGGCGCACCTGTGATGCCCCACGTACCTGGGAGGTTCCATGCTCGTTCGCTCGTCGGCATCCATCCTGCGGCCAGCCTTTGGCCTTCTCGCGCTGTCAGCCATTGCCCGGCAGTTGGCGTTGCATGTTCAACTGGGTTTCGACGCCGTCAACTTCTTCAGCTTCTTCACCAACCTGTCGAACCTGTTCGCCGCGGCGGTCCTGATCGCCTGCGCGCGTGGCCGGTCTTCACGTAGCGACACACCGAATTCGATCGACCGGCTTCGCGCGGTTTCGGTGGTGAACATGAGCGTGGTGGGCCTCGTGTTCGCGATCCTGCTGCGGGAGACCGACCTGGGATCGCTGCTGCCATGGGTCAACGTCGTGCTGCATTACGTCATGCCATGCGTCGTGGTCCTCGACTGGCTGCTGCAGCCGCCTCGAACGAAACTTGGCAGCAGGCACCTCCTGCTGTTCCAGCTCTTTCCCGCGATCTACCTGGCGTATGTGCTGGTTCGCGGAAGCACGACCGGTTGGTATCCCTACCCATTCCTCGATCCCGCCAATGTCGGCGGTTACGGCGGCGTTGCCGCGTATGCGACGGCAATCGCGGCGACTTTCCTTGTTTCCGGCTGGGCGTTGCTGGCATTGGGCAACAAGCTCCGCAGGCCTGGACTCCGCCTCTCCCCGTCGACGTAGGGTGCGCTCGAGGTGGCCGCTATCAATGCATCCGTGACGCAACCGGCAATGGGTTGCTTGGGCAATGACGACGGCGTTTGTGCAAGCGCTTGAGGGCCGGTGCCCGGACAGTGGCAGCATCGCGGCGGGTGCCCTCGTGCACGATCAGGATCAGGCCTTGCCTGCTGCGTTCGCTGGCGCAGTGCGCGAGCGCAGCATTCCGTCGATGCCGAAGATCGCCAGTGCAATCCAGATGCCGATGAACCCAATCGCGCGATCCCGGTCGAAGGCTTCGTGGAACACGAACACGCCGAGCAGGAATTGCAGCGTTGGCGCGATGTACTGCAGCAAGCCGACCACCGACAACGGCACGCGACGCACCGCGAATGCGAATCCGATCAGGGGCAGCGCGGTCAGCGCCCCGCCGAGGACCAGCAGCAGGTCGAGTCCAAGGCCCCAGCCGCCGAGGAATCCACCCAGCCCGTTCGCCTCGCCCCACAACATCACCACCAGCCCGGGCAGGAACAGGTAGACGCTTTCGACGCCGAGTCCGGGAATCGAATCGATCGCAGCCAGCTTGCGGATCAGTCCGTACAGTGCGAACGACGCCGCCAGCGCCATCGCGATCCACGGAAAACTGCCGTAGTTGAACGTGAGCCACAACACGTTCGCCGCCGCGATCGCGACCGACAACCACTGCACGCGGTTCAAACGCTCGCGCAGGAACAGCGTGCCGATGACGACGTTGAGCAGCGGATTGATGAAGTAGCCGAGGCTGGTTTCGATCACGTGGCCGGCATTGACCGCCCAGATGTACAGGCCCCAGTTGAACGCGATCAGCACGCCGCTGAGCGCGAGCATCCAGGCCACGCGCGGTTTCGCCAACGCTGCCCGCAGCCAGCCGCGGCCCTGCTTCCAGACCAGGTACGCGACCACCAGAAGTGCGCTCCAGACGATGCGATGCACCACGATCTGGAGCGAGGGCACCGCTTTCAGCAGGTGCCAGTACAACGGCATCAGGCCCCACAGCACGAACGATGCGATCGCGATCCACAGGCCGCGCCGGTAGTCGGCGGTCATTGGTGTCATGAGGCCGGTTCGTTGTCGGGCTGCGAGGTGGATGCAGCAACCGGTGCCGGCCTGGACTGCGTCGCTTTCGCCAGCGTGATCGCGACCACGCCGCTCAGGATCACCAGCATCGCGCCGACGTCGTGCGCACTGAACGCTTCGTTGGCCAGCCACACGCCCAGCATCACCGCGATGACCGGGTTGACGTACGCGTAACTGCCGGCAAGCGTCGGGCGCACGTTCTGCAGCAGCCAGATGTAGGCGCTGAAGGCAACGATGGATCCGAACGTGATCAGGTAACCGACCGAGAACGTCGCCTTCCACGTCGGCAAGTCGTACATGCGCTCGCCGAGTACCAACCCGGCGAGCAACATCAACGTGCCGCCGCACAGCATCTGCGCCGCCGCGCCCATGAACGGCATCGGCAGGTCGCGGCCGCGGCTCCATACCGAGCCGAACGACCACGCGATCGGCGCGAACAGCAGCGCCAGCAGGCCCTTCGGCGTCGCGGTCAGCGAACTGCCGGCGTTGAGCCACAACACGCCGATGAAGCCGATGCCCAAGCCGAGCCATTCAACCCGTGACGGATGCTGGCCACGCAAGACCAGGAACACCGC
>JBDSEX010000142.1:0-5237 GCA_039919835.1 Luteimonas sp. | reverse complement strand
TAGTGACGTGTGAGTGGACCAACCAGGCACGTATCCCACCTGCAGAGCCCTCCGCGTTATCCTTCCGTAGTGCCGAAATCAGGGTAAGTGGATGAGAGCCACCGCCGTCAGTCACGTGACCCCGCATCTGCTGCGTGTCGTCGACCTCGCCAATGAGGCGGAGAAAGGCGTCAATGTGAGCTGGCATGTGGGCGCTGCCGTGGCTAAAACGTTGAGCGAGCTGGGTCAGCAGTACAACGGGCGGGAGTTGTTGGCGGCGTATATCGAGGGGCTGGACAACGCTGCAGGCCAAGCCGCGAAAGGCCGCACGGAGTACGTCCACGCCCTGCAGGCTGCGGCCGCCGCTGCGCGCAGGTGACGAAACAAGCATCGTGTGAGGGACCAGTTCTGACGCCGAGTTGCGGCATTGGCTGATAGCTCGTCCGCCCAGCCGAAGCGAAGGTGCTCGGCATGGCTCGCCTACCTCGCCCCGATCTGGCCGGCATCCCCCAGCACGTTGTCCAGCGGGGCAACAACCGTTTGCCATGCTTCCTCGACGATGAGGATCGCCAGAGGTATCTGCAGTGCTTGCGACATGCGCTGACCCGCTTCGGATGCCAGCTGCATGCGTATGTGCTGATGGACAACCACGTGCACTTGTTGTTGACGCCTGGGGAGGCAGGCGCGGTCTCGCGTTTGATGCATACCTTCGCACGCAATTACGCGGGCTGGTTCAATGCCCGGCACGGACGAACCGGGACGCTGTGGGAAGGGCGTTACAAGGCATGCCTGGTGGATTCATGCGGGTACTTTCTGGCATGCAGCCGCTACATCGAGCTCAATCCGGTTCGTGCATGGATGGTGCCAGTAGCGGCGGACCATCCATGGTCAAGTCATGCGTCAAACGCGTTCGGTCTTACCGATCCGCTCTTGGCGCCGCATGCTGAATACCTCGCACTCGGGACTGATCGAGGTGCGCGCGCTGAGGCCTACCGCGCCTTGTTCGCGGAGGCGTTGCCCGACACGCTTGTGCATGAGATCCGCCACTACCTCCAACAGCAGAAGACATTGGGCTCCGATCGATTCAGGACGTGGGTGGAAGCCAGGACGGGGAGGTTCGAGACGGCGCGTTCGGTTGGCCGTCCCGCCCACAGTTCAAATTGTCCCTGACACCATTTTCAGCCACACCATTTTCACTCACCATTTTCAAAACAGATAGGTCACATGGCGGGAAGCGCGTATGAAGTTGCGCTGCCACCAGGTCAGCCAGTAGGGCGGCAAAGGGACGCGGTTGGTGTTGAGGAGATTTTCTTTTTGCTGCACGTGCCACAAGTTGCAGCGATGTCCGACTTCGTGCGCCAGGGTGCTGCCCCCTTTGTTGGTTAGGGCGCTTGCAGCCACAGTGGCGTAATCGGTAAGCACGGGGACAGCGCAGCCCGAAGCCTCCGACACCTCCTCGACAATGAACACAGTCACGGGGAACGCAAGGCTGATCGGGAAGAACCCTCCGACCCACCCGGCCGTGTGTCGCGCAAAAAAGTCGCCGGCTTCGCCACCTTCGTCCCACAGTGCGCCCAAATCGCAACGTACCTTCAACGCTGACGTCGGCGCGATGTCATTGACCACCTGTGCCCAGTTGTCGATCGCGCGCTCGTTGCCGGATGAATAAGGCAGGACATCTACGTTGCATCGATCCTTGAACGTTGTTTTAAGAAGTTCGATCGACGGCCACAGTTCGTTGAGATCCTTGAGCAGGTCCCCGTTGGGACCTCGCAACACGGCGATATGCAGCTTGAGCTTCTTGGGTGGCCATCCGAGCCAGCCGAAAACCAGGTCCCAAACCTTGAACACGGCGGTCAGCACGATGACCACGATCCGCACAACGGCACGAACGACCGCTTTGATGGCTTTTACGATCTTCTTGACGGCCTTCTTGATACTTGACCAGAACCCCATGCGCCTGCTCCTGATAATGAAATCGTCCTCTTCCATGACAACGCGACTGTCCAGTGGCCTCGGCCATGCACATGGCAAAGAATGCAAAAGTGGTGTCGGGGATGCGATCTGACGTCGTGATGCGACGTTGGCTTGATCCGGCTGCGGTTTCAGCTGGCCTCCCATGGCCTCCGTGCGCGTTGCTCGTTAGATCAGGCAGGAATGCACTTGTCTGGACGGACGGGGAATGTCATGACGTCACACACACAATGGATTCTTGCTGCAGGCGTCACGCTGTGCACGCTCGTGGCCTGTGCCACCGTGCCAGCCGGATCACCAGCGCGCTGGTCGGTCGTGGACAGTGCCGAGAACAGCAGCGCGCCTGATGCCAATCCCGGGGAAGCGAGGACAACCCTCTTCTTCTCGCGCATCCCATGGCAGTCGCTGGATGCCCAGCAACCGCACTACGCGCGTGGCTGGTTGAATGACGTACTGGTCGGCAATCCGTTTTCGTTCCAGGTAAAGGTGTCTGGTGGAGACCTGCTGGCGGGTGGCCTGATCGTGCGCGATGTGGCGACAGGCTTGGACTTGCCGGTGATGACTGCGCGCGTCAACCATTCGCAGGACGCGGGACCGCCTTTGCCGACTTCGCCGAACACACCCAGCGGCACCATGCTGCGTTATCCCGACCCCCAACAAGCCGGTTTCGTTGCGCGTCCGCTGGTACCGACAGCAACAGGCGCCTACACGATCGAACTGGTGTCGACCTGTCATGGGCATTTGCGCTATACGGATCTGCGTTGCCCGCAACAGGTCGGTGGAGACCCCAATGGTCCGCAAGCGACCGGTGACGCAGCATTGATGCTGACCATCAGCCCGGCGCGTGCGCCAAATGTGCCGCAGCATGGCGACAAGTTTCAGTACGACCTGATCTCCCGCAACGCCAATGGGGAAACGTCGACGCGAATCACCGCGATCCACGTGGCCGCGGGGCGTTGCGAGACGCAGAACCTGCTGGCCAACCCGCATGGCGGCAAGGTCGGCGACAGGATCGCGGTGGAGTGGTTCGTCAGCGACTGCCGCTGGGCACAGGTGAAGACCAACGATCCCGCGGTGCCAACCTTGTATTTCAGCAAAGTGGCAGCGGGCGATGCGGTGTCGGCCCCCAACTTCAACGACAGCCGCCCTTATGTCTTGCCGAAGCGTCACTGGATCGGCGTGACGCTGACCGCGGCCGACGCCATGGGGCGTCCGGCGGCCACCCGGTTCCTCAATGTGCCGGTCGATCCATGTTCGATCAGCGCGACGGATTCGCAATGTCCCACGCGTTGCCAGGCGACGCCCACGCCTGCCGACTGTGCGCAGCCGTCGACGCCGGTGTGTCCCGTGGGAGAGGGCGACGCTGACAGGCAATTCAAACAGTTCAACTTTGAAGTGTTGTGTTCAACAGGCGGAGGTACGTCGTTCAAAAAACCGGAATCGGAATGGGCGTGCACGGAATCAGCGGCGATGACGGCTGTCAACAATCGGCAGACACTGGGTTGCGCGGTGGTGCAGCGCACGGGCGACTGGGTCGATCCGGGTGGCGGCATGACACCCGGACCTGACTGCCCGGGCGGCGCAAGCAAACAGGATTGGCAGTTCTGCCTTGCGTGCAGCGCCCAAAACGGACCGGTGCTGGTTACCGAAACCCGGAATGCCTGTTTCCTGCCGGACGCCGTTAACCAGGCATCGGCGAATCGGCCAACACAGTCTTGCTGGATGGAGAATCAAGGCGCGTGTCCCTAGCTACACATCCACCGGGTCCTGAAGCAAGCGACGGGGCCCGCTCCACTGTGTCGCTGACCCGTATAGCCAACTCATCTCCCGTGCGCTTGTTGGCGGCGCGGCCGGCCGACAGCGCAACTGCAACTGCAACTGCATACTTCGCCCGGGCCACGCCTGCCCGCTAACCCCGGTGCCTGCCATGAACTTCGACGACTTCGGTCCACTGCTCGCCCGAGCGCAGGGGCATGCAGCCCGCTACATCGATGCGCTTCCCACGCGCTTCGTCGGTGCACGCGCCGGGCGCGACGAAATGATCGCGGCGTTCGACGGTGCGTTGCCGCCCGACGGCGAAGGGCCCGAAGCTGTGCTGGACCGTTTGGCGGAACACGCGCCGAGGGGCACCCAGGCCTGCGCCGCGCCGCGCTATTTTGGGTTCGTCGTCGGCGGCACGGTGCCGGTGGCGCTGGCGACCGACTGGCTGGTGTCGACCTGGGACCAGAACGCGTGCATCCACGTCATCTCGCCGCTCACTGCGGCCGTCGAGGAAGTCGCTGCACGGTGGCTGCTCGATCTCTTTGACCTGCCGCGCGAGAGCGGTGTGGGCTTTGTCACCGGCTTCCAGATGGCGCACTTCACTTGCCTGGCGGCGGCGCGTCACGGCGTGTTGCGGCGAGTCGGCTGGGACGTCGAAGCCGACGGCCTGATGGGCGCGCCGCGGATCCATGTCGTGGCCTCGGCGGAGGCGCACGTCACCGTGGATGTCGCGCTGCGCTACCTCGGGCTGGGCACGCGTTCGCTGGTGCGGGTGGAGTCGGACGAGCAGGGACGCATGCGGCTCGACCGATTGCAGGACGTTGTGGCATCGCTCGACGGCCCGGTGATCGTCTGCGCGCAGGCAGGCAACGTGAACACCGGCGCGTTCGATCCATTGCGCGGCATCGCGGACATCGTGCGTGAACGCGGTGGCTGGATGCATGTCGACGGTGCATTCGGGTTGTGGGCCCGTGCGGGGGAGGCCGTTCGCGAATTGGCGGACGGCATCGATTTAGCCGATTCCTGGGCCACCGACGCGCACAAGTGGCTCAACGTGCCCTATGACAGCGGCGTTGCGATCGTGCGGCACGCGGACGACCATCGCGCCGCGATGACGGTATCGGCGGCGTACCTGGAGCAGACGCGCGGGGCGGAACGCGACGCCGTGGACTGGGTCCCCGAGTTCTCGCGCCGGGCGCGCGGCATCCCCGTTTACGCGGCGCTGCGTGCGCTGGGACGCTCGGGCATTTCCGACATGGTGGAGCGCTGCTGCGCGCACGCGCGTCGCTTCGCCACGAAGCTGGGTGATGCGCCTGGCGTACGCATCCTGAATGACGTTGCGCTCAATCAGGTGCTCGTGCGATTCGGCGACGACGACGCGACCACGCGCGCCGTGGTGACCGGCGTGCAGGACGAAGGAACCTGCTGGGCGAGCGGCACCACGTGGCACGGCATGGCGGCGATGCGCATATCGGTGTCCAACTGGGCGACCAGCGAGGAAGACGTCGATCAGAGCGTCGACG
>JBDSEX010000128.1:0-3484 GCA_039919835.1 Luteimonas sp. | reverse complement strand
AGTACCCATGGATGGATTCCCGTAGCACGCGCACCCGGAAGGCGTTACCCGGCGCAGTCCAAAGCTCTCCCGCCTTGAACATGGAGCCTTCGTTGTTGGCGCGATTGGCCGGCGGCACGTCCGCATCCATGCTCCACGCCGGCGTCGAACGCGTGGTGTCCACGTGATGAATGATGACGGCATTGCCCGCAAGGTTTGCGTCGTATTTGCCGGCGCGCTGGCGCGCTTCGATCGTGTAGAAACGCGATGCCGGCTCGCCAGGTAACGTCACCACGATCATCTGCTTCTGGTTCGAGCCTTCGAGACTGGCGCGGTCCATGAGCACATTCAGCAAATTGCTCCCGGCGGGAACAACAGCCTTGCGCGCGGCATCGATCCAGCCAAGGCGATCGCGATGGTAGGTACTGATGTGCTTTGCGACCGAGCCGTACGTCGGATCGTTGGCGGCGTTGTTCCAGGCATCGCTCATCACGTCCCACGGGTTGTCGTACGGATCGCTGTCCCCGTCGGAATTGTTGGCGTGCGGCAGGCCGTAGCCGTGCCCCATTTCATGCGCGAGCGGCGCGAGGTTGTTGAACGACCACGGCGGGTTCCAGGTGGAACTCCAGCACTTGTTGATGCCGTCGAGCGTCAGGCAGCGGCTACCGCCCCATGCGTAGCCATCCAGATCGCCGTTGAACATCATGTTGATACCCTGCACGCCGCCATTGACGGCGAAGTTGACGTCGGCGTCGGCAGCCGCGGTGCAGTCGTTGAACAAGGTGTTGAGATCGGCATCCTCCACGCCGTTGACCACAGGCACGTAGAACGACCGTGGCTGCGGCAGGGTGTACCAGCCGTGCGCGCTGCTGCCGTTGAGGTTGATCTTGTTGTACGACACCTCGCGCCAGTAGTGATCCAGCTGGCCGGGACTGTTGCCGTATTGCGACTGGAAGAAGCTCAGCGGCTTCTGCTCGGTCGGCATGTCGCTGAACTTGCACATCAACGTGACCCATGTCGTGGTGCCGACGATGGCGTTTTGCAGCGGCGTGGCCGAATTGAAATTGTCCGCCGGCACGATCACCGCGACGCGCGACGCGGATCCCCTTGCCGACGTGACGAACTCCACTGCGACGCGGCGCCCCGCCAGGGCGTGGAGATCGCCCGCCGCCTGCCGCGCCTGGGCGGCATCGAGCGCATGCCGCGCGCCATCGTCGGTGACCAGCGTTGCGCGGAACAACGCGCCGCCTGGCGCGCCGCGCGCGGGATCGCCCCACTGCAGCTCAAGCCGGCCCTCCACGATGGCGGCGGAGGCTGTGCCGCACGAAAACAGCATGGCCAACACGAGTGATGCGATGTTCAACAGCTTCATGCGAATCCCCGGATGTTCGTCGAATGCCACTACGCGATCGCGCAGCAGGCTGGCGCTGGAACGCGAATCATAGACGCGTTCAACGTTGCATCGAGCGGTTTGGTGCTGGACGAGCCCGTGCAAATGGAGGCATGGAACAAGGTTCGATTCGACCGCCTGCCCGTGCATGCAGGGGTGCCCCGGAAATGCGATGCGCGGTTCAGCCCTGGCTTGAGGCAGCCGTGATGCCTCGACGCAGCGGCACGGGGGCCGTGGCGATGCGGCTCTTGAGTTCGGTCATGGTGCCCGGCAGCACCACCAGGTAGGCGACCAGCTGCTCCGCCAGTTCGAGCAGCTGCTCCGCCGTGGCCTGATCGATGGTGGTCGCGTCGTGGAACTGCCGGCCGATGATGCCGTCGGGCGCCAGGAAATCGGCAATGTCGTGCAACGGTGCGGACAGGTCCACGCCCTTGGTCAGCATTTCCAACTGGGCGGTCAGGGGCGCATCTGGATGGGTGTCGGTCAGCAGCCGCGTGGCCAGGCCTTCCAGCAGGTGGCGCACGGTGAGGGCGGCCGTGCCCCAGTCGCCGTGGTTGTAGTGCTTCAAGGCCGAGTCGTACGTGCGGCCCAGAGGCGCGGACAAGCTGCGCAGGTGGTCGGCGCCCTGCATGACGGTGCGCCCGACCGGATCCGGATGCGCATAGAGCGTCGATTTTCCCGGCGAGTCGTGACGATCCAGCAGGTTCAGGAACAGCACGCCGATGCCACAACGTGGACAAGGCGTATCGGTCGCGGCGATTTGCCCGGCCTGCTCGCTCCAGCCCTTGATGGTGAACGTGACATGCCTGAGGCAATGCGGGCACATCATCTCGATGACCTGCGGATGCCCTCCCAGCGAGAAGCGCTTGCGCACGGTGCTGCCGTCTAGAACCTGCATTGCTCGTTCCCGTAATGGCTGTTGCGCCGTCGTGGTGTGACGATTTGAAGAAGCCACGCGTGAACGGAGCGTTGACTGTCGCCCGGATCATTCAGCAACCGTGAGCACGCTCACGCCAGGCCGCGCGCCGCCTCTGCCACCGCCCGGAACAGCGCCCTGCCCTTGCTCATCGTTTCCTCCCACTCTGTCTCGGGATCGGAGTCGTGGACGATGCCCGCCCCGGCCTGCACGTGCAGCTTCCCGTCCTGGATGACAGCGGTGCGGATGGCGATGGCGGTGTCGGCGTCGCCGTGCCAGCCGATGTAGCCGACTGCACCGGAATACACGTTGCGCTTGATCGGTTCCAGTTCGCGGATGACTTCGAGTGCGCGGATCTTGGGTGCGCCGCTGACGGTGCCGGCAGGGAAGGTGGCGCGCAGGACATCGGCGTAACTCATGCCGGCCTTCAGCTTGCCGGTGACTTCGCTGACGATGTGCATGACGTGGCTGTAGCGTTCGATGACGAAGCGCTCGCCGACCTGTACGGTCCCTGCCTCAGCGACGCGCCCGACATCGTTGCGGCCCAGGTCGATCAGCATCAGGTGTTCGGCGCGCTCCTTCGGATCGGCCAGCAGTTCCGCTTCGAGCCTGCTGTCTTCTTCGGCCGTCCTGCCGCGCGGGCGCGTGCCGGCGATGGGACGCACGGTGATGTCGTCGCCTTGTTGCCGAACCAGGATTTCAGGCGATGAGCCCACCACCTGCGTACCGCCCACATCGAGGAAGTACATGTACGGTGATGGATTGAGCGCACGCAGCGCGCGGTACACGTCCACCGGCCGCGCGCGGAATGGCACGCTCAGGCGTTGCGACAGGACGACCTGGAAAATGTCGCCAGCGCGGATGTATTCCTTCGATTGTTCGACCGCGGCGATGAAGCCTTCGCGGGTGAAACCCGACACGAAATCGGTTTCTTCCAATGCTTTTGAATCCAGCGTCTCCGGATAGCCCGCGCCCGCATGTCGCAGGCGATGGGAGAGTTCGTCCAGCCGCCGATTCGCGCGCGCCCAGGCTTGGGGTTCACGCGGATCTGCATGCACGATCAGATACAGGCGGCCCTTGAGGTTGTCGAAGACCGCAAGCTCCTCCGACAGCATCAACAGGATGTCGGGCGTACCGAGTTCGTCCGGCTTGTCGCCGCCGGCCAGGCGCGGTTCGATGTAACCGATGCACTCGAAACC
>JBDSEX010000356.1:0-15409 GCA_039919835.1 Luteimonas sp. | reverse complement strand
TCGAACAACTGGCGCAGCGTCTGGTGACGCAGAGTGCTGGAGTCAAGGAAGGCGACATCGTGATGATCAGCGGCCAGTCGCACGATGCCGAGCTGATGGAGAACATCGCGGTCAACGTGCGCAAGGTGGGCGGTTTCCCGCTGATCGAATACAGCAGCGACCGTCTTGCCAAACGCATGTTCTTCGACGTCCCTCCGCAATACGACACCCAGGCCAATACCGCCGGCCTCAAGTTTGCCGAAATGATCGACGTGAACATCAATGTCGGCAACGGCATGACGCAGGATCTCTTCGCAGGCGCAGATCCTGCCCGTATGGCGGCACGCGGCAAGGCCAACGAAGCCGTCGGGCAGGCCTTCCTGAAAAACAACGTGCGCACGGTGGAGATCGGCAACAACCTCTACCCGACTCCATGGCGCGCCGAGCGTTTCGGCATGGCCGAAGGCGAACTGTCGAAGACGTTCTGGAACGGCGTCAACATCGACTACGCCGAGTTGCAGGCACGCGGCGAACAGATCAAGGCGGCACTGGCGGCCGGCAACGAAATGCACATCACCAACCCCAACGGCACCGACCTGAAACTTCGGGTGCAGGGGCGGCCCGTGCTGGTCAGCGACGGGATCATCTCGCCCGCCGACATGAAGCTTGGGGGCGCCGCGATGGCGGCTTACCTGCCTGCCGGCGAGGTCTACACGACACCGGTTGCCGGCACTGCCGAGGGCAAGGTCGTGCATAGCCGCGACTTCTATCGCGGCAAGCAGATCGATAACCTGACCATGACGTTCGCAGGTGGAAAGATGACGGAGATGACCGGCGCGGGTGCGGGCTTCGCCGACTTCAAGGCCGAGTACGACGCAGTCAGCGATCCGCGCAAGGATCTGTTCGGCTACGTCGATCTCGGCATCAATCCCAACGTGAAACTGGCGGCCGACAGCAAGGTCGGCAACTGGGTGCCCGCCGGCACGGTGACTGTTGGCACCGGCGCCAATACCTGGGCTGGCGGCGACAACTCCGTGCCGTACGGCTCAACCATCTACCTGCCCGGCAGCACGGTGATGCTCGATGGCAAGGCGATTGTCGAGAATGGGGTACTGAAGCTGTAAGCGGGGCGTTTGCGACGCTGTCTTTCGACGGCGTCGCAAGCCGGTTGCCGATGACGACTCGCCGTCGGTACGACAGCGCGATCGTGGTACGAAGCACTCTTCAACAGCCGAAGCCTGTTTACTGGTTCGTACAAGAAGGAATCAGCGGACCGAGGTCCGCCCTGCAGGACACGAGGCCGCGGCGTCAGTCGGCGGCGCACTGAGCGCACAGGCCATGCACTTCCAGTGTCTGCGCCTGCGGGCGGAAACCCAGCGTGCGGGCCTGCGCATCGAGGGTCGCGACCACGTCGACATCTTCCAGCTCGACCGCGATGTGGCAGTTGTCGCAGATCAGGAACGGCACCGAATGCTGCGCTGCATTTGGATGATGGCAGGCGACGAACGCATTCACTGACTGCAGCTTGTGGATGAACCCGTTGGCGAGCAGAAAATCCAGCGAGCGATACACCGTGGGCGGCGCGGCGGCGCCTGCGCCTTCGCCAACGCGCACCTGCTCCAGCAAATCGTAGGCCTTGAGCGGCTTCCCCGCGTCCGCGACCAGTCCCAGCACCCGGGCGCGGATCGGCGTCAAACGCAGGCCACGTTCGCGGCACGCGCGTTCGACGGCGGCGACGAATCCGGCGCCGTCATGGACGTGGTGCGTGGGTTCGATGCAGGCGTGGCGGATCATGCGGTGATGATGGTGACGATGAGGGACAGACTCAAGCGCGCATCGACGCAGGCTGGGTTCCGATTTGCGCAATTCTCCCGCGACGGTGATTTCCAGGCCCCGTTTGTGGAAAGCCGCAAGCCCGGGCCCACGCTACGCCGCAATGCGCAGCAGCGCCGCATCGATCCGCTTCAACGCCTCGCCCTGCCCCGCCAGATAAACCGTGTGCGAGATATCCGGGCTGACCTGCGTGCCGGTGATGGCCACGCGCAACGGTTGCGCGATCTTGCCCATGCCGATGCCGAGCGCTTCGGCGGTTTCATGCAGCGCCGCGCCGACGGCTTCCGCATTCCACGACGACAGCTTCGACAGCCTCTCGCGCGCATCGGCCAGCGGTGTTGCGGCAGCGGCGTTGAGATGCTTCGCGACGGCGGCTTCGTCATAGGTGTGCAGTGGCTGGTACCAGACCGCCGCGCGTTCGGCCATGTCCTTCAGCGTCTGCACGCGATCGCGCAGGGCAATGACGACATCGACCGGATCCGGCCCCTGCGTCAGATCGTAGCCATTGTTGTGAAGATGCCATTCGAGGTGGGCCGCGACCTCCGCCGGATCGTCGCTTTTCAGGTATTGCTGGTTGAACCAGCCGAGCTTGGCCGAATCCAGTCGCGATGCCTTCGCGTTGACGTCTTTCAGGTCGAACAACGCGATCATCTCTTCGCGGCTGAAGATCTCCTGGTCACCATGCGACCAACCCAGCCGCACCAGGTAATTCAGCAGCGCGTGCGGCAGGTAGCCTTCGTCGCGGTATTGCATGACGTCCGCCGCGCCGGTGCGCTTGGACAGTTTCGCGCCATCGGCGTCAAGGATCATCGGCAGGTGCGCGAAATACGGCACCGCCGCGCCGAGCGCGTGATAGATGTTGACTTGCCGCGGGGTGTTGTTGACGTGGTCGTCGCCACGCACCACATCGCTGATCCGCATGTCGAGATCGTCGACCACCACCGCGAAGTTGTACGTGGGATAGCCATCGGAGCGGAAGATCACCAGGTCATCGAGTTCGTCATTGCTCCATTCGATGCGGCCCTTGACCTTGTCCTCGAACACCACCATGCCACCGTGAGGATTCCTGAAGCGGATGACGCGATTGGGATCCTCCCGTCTGGCGTCATCAACGCCAGCCGCGCCACGATCGCGATACGCGCCGTTGTAGCGCGGCTTCTCGTTGGCGGCCATCGCGGCCTCGCGCATGGCTTCGAGTTCCTGTTTCGACTCGTAGGCATAGTACGCATGGCCCGATGCCACCAGCTGTTCGGCGACTTCGCGGTAGCGGTCGAGGCGCTGCGTCTGGAAGATCGGACCCTCGTCGTAATCCAGGCCGAGCCATTGCATCGCCTCGAGGATCGCGTCGATCGCGGCCTGCGTGCTGCGCTCGCGATCCGTGTCCTCGATGCGCAGGATGAACTGCCCGCCACGGCGGCGCGCCTCCAGCCAGCAATACAACGCAGTGCGCGCACCGCCGATATGCAGGTAGCCAGTTGGGCTGGGGGCGAAACGGGTGCGACAGGTCATGCGTGGGCCAGGAAACTTGTATCGGACCATGTTACCCCGCGCTCCCGTGGAGCGTCCTTCCGCAGGCTCAAGGGCATGCCGTAGGACGCCCTACAATGCCGCAATGACCACGCTCTTCATCTCCGACCTGCACCTCGATTCCGCGCGGCCAGGGATCACGAAGTTGTTCGGCGAGTTCGTCGACAACGAGGCACGGGACGCGGATGCGTTGTACATCCTCGGCGACCTGTTCGAGGCGTGGGTCGGCGATGATGATCCTTCCGACGTCGGCAATCTCGTCGCCGTGAAACTCCGCGATTTGCACAACCACGGCGTGCCGGTGTTCTTCATCCGCGGCAACCGCGATTTCCTGCTCGGCGATGCGTATGCCGCGCGTGCCGGCATGACGATTCTTCCCGACCCCGCCGTGGTGATGTTGCACGGGACGCCGACACTGTTGATGCATGGCGACACGTTGTGCACCGGGGATCTGGCTTACCAGCAGTTCCGCGAGACAACGCGTCATCCCGACTGGCAGGAGACATTCCTGGCGCAACCGCTCGATGCGCGACTTGCGTTTGCCCAGCGGGCGCGGGCGGCAAGCGCCACGCACCAGGCCGGCCTGCAGGCGCAAGGCGCGATGGATGCGATCACCGATGTGGCGCCGGCGACCGTCGACGCGACTTTCGATCGATATGGCATCGACACGATCATCCACGGGCACACCCATCGGCCAGCGACGCACGCACACGCCCATCGGCGCCGGATCGTGCTTGGAGACTGGTACGAACAGGGATCTGTCTTGCGCGCGGTTGAGGCTGGATTGACGCTGAGCCCGTTGACCTGAAGCTTCAGGTCAGTGAGACCGGTCACGCATCACGGCAACAACGCCTGCAACTGTTTCATTTCGATCTCACTGAAGCCTGCCGCAAGGCGCGCTTCGTGGTTGAAGGGGCCGCGCAACGAGCCGCGCGCGTGGTCGGTCAACAACGCCGCGAAGGTCGCATCGGGCTCGAGTCCGCGCTCCGTGCAATACCAGCGGAACCAGCGCGAGCCTGCCGCGACATGCGCGATTTCCTCGCGCAGGATGAGCCCGAGGATGTCGGCGGTGGCGTCGTCGCCGAGCTTGCGCAGCTTGACGATCATGGCCGGCGTCACGTCGAGTCCACGCGCTTCCAGCACACGCGGCACCAGCGCCATGCGCGCGAGCCCGTCATGTGCGGTCTGTTCGGCCATCTCCCACAGGCCGTTGTGCGCGTCGAAGTCGCCATAGTCGTAACCGAGTTGCTGCAGGCGTTGGCGCAGCAAGACGAAGTGACGGGCTTCATCATTGGCGATGGACACCCAGTCGGCGTAGTAGCCGGGCGGAATGCCGCGGAAACGGTACACGGCATCCCACGCAAGATCGATCGCGTTGAATTCGATGTGTGCGATGGAATGGATGAAGGCGGCTCGGCCCTCATCGCTGCCGAAGCCGCGCTGCGGCAAATGGCGTGCAGGCACGAGGGCGGGCCGGGCGGGCCGGCCTGGCATGCGGATGGGTTCGGGCGGGGGTGCGTCACTGGCCATCGTCAGATCGCCACGCGCGAAGGCAGCGACGAAAGTGCGGCTGCGCTCGATCTTTTCGTCCTGAGTTTCTGCGTCGAGACAATGTCGCGCGGCATCGTAGAGCGAATCCGTCATCTCTCTCTCGCTCGTGATTCCCGGGCAGGCGGGCGCCCAGTGACTTGGCTCATGCAGTCAGTGAATAGCGTCAGGCGAACTCGCTGGATGACCAGCCTTCGGCTGTCAAGAAGCGCCCCCGCCTGCGCGGGAATTGCGGCAAAAACAATTACCCCGCCACCCGCCGCTTTCTCTTCGCCTCATCCGACCGCAACTGCTGGATGCGCTGGAAGTACCCCGGCTCGATGCCGGTCACGTACTCGCCGCTGAAACACGAACTGTCGAATTTGCGTCCCGGGTGTTTTGGCCCGGCCACTGCGCTCTCCAGGTCGGCAAGGTCCTGATAAATCAACCAGTCGCAACCCAGGAACTGCTCGATCTCGGCCTCGCTGCGCCCATGCGCCACCAGTTCATCGACCGAAGGCATGTCGATGCCGTAGATGTTCGGATAACGCACCGGCGGCGCCGCCGACGCCAGGTACACCTTGCGCGCGCCAGCGTCGCGCGCCATCTGCACGATCTGCTTTGACGTGGTGCCGCGCACGATGGAATCATCGACCAGCAACACCACGCGATTCTTGAATTCCAGCGGAATCGGATTGAGTTTTCGGCGCACCGATTTCGCGCGCTCGCCCTGCCCCGCCATGATGAAGGTGCGGCCGATGTAGCGGTTCTTGATGAAACCTTCGCGATACTTCACGCCCAGCAGGCTGGCGATTTCCAGCGCCGCGTCACGCGAGGTGTCGGGGATCGGAATGACCACGTCGATATCATGGTCAGGACGCTCGCGCAGGATCTTCTCGCCCAGCGTCACGCCCATCCGCATGCGCGCCTTGTGTACCGAGATGTCTTCCATCATCGAGTCGGGCCGTGCGAAATAAACGTACTCGAAGATGCAGGGCGTGTGTTCCTGCGGGGCGGCGCAGACCTGAGCGAACAGTTCGCCGCGCGGCGTGATCACGATGCCCTCGCCCGGCGCAACGTCGCGCACGCGCTCGAACCCGAGGATATCGAGCGCCACCGATTCCGAAGCGATCGCGTATTCGTTGCCCGAGTCGGTCGTGCGCTTGCCCAACACCAGCGGACGGATGCCGTGGGGATCGCGAAAGGCAACAAGCCCGAGGCCAAGCACCGTGGCGACCACCGCATAACCGCCCTTGGCGCGGCGATTCACCCCTTCGATGGCGCGGAATACGGCGTCCGGCGTCAACGCTTTTTGCGTGTCGAGCTCGTGCGCGAACACGTTCAACAGCACTTCCGAATCGGAATCCGTGTTGACGTTGCGCCGGTCCTGTTCGAATACCTCGCGCCGCAACGCGTCGGTATTGATCAGGTTGCCGTTGTGTGCCAGCGCGATGCCGTAGGGCGAATTGACGTAAAACGGTTGCGCCTCATCGAGGCCTTCGCTGCCGGCGGTGGGATAGCGGCAATGGGCGATGCCGACCTTGCCTTCGAGCAACAACATGGACTTGTCGTCGAACACGTCGCGCACCAGTCCATTGCCTTTGTGTACGCGCAGGTGCGAGCCGTCAGCGGTGGCGATGCCGGCTGCGTCCTGGCCACGGTGTTGCAGGACGGTGAGGCCGTCGTACAGCGCAGCGGCGACTTCCGAAGTGGCAACGATGCCAACGATTCCGCACATGCCCGGTTTCCTTGACGCGTGACCACGAATGTCCGCGCCGACAAGTTGCAATTATGCGCGCTCGGCACGCCCGGCCCGGCTATCGAAGCTGAACGCGCTCGGCTGCCCACGGTGGCAGCCAACTGCGCAGCCACATCGCGCCCGGGAGCAGCAGCGGCACGATCCGCGATTGCCGCCAGCCGGGTTCGCGCGGCATGGACGTGAAACCCATCGCCAGCACCAGCACGCATGCGATGACGCCGCCGCGCACCAGCCCGAACATGAAGCCAAGCGCGCGATCCAGGCCGGTCAAGCCCGCCGCATGGATCATGCGTCGTGCCATCCACCCCACCAGCCCCACCAACAGCAACACGACCAGGAAACTCATGCCGTAACCGGCGAAAAGATGTCGCAACCCCGGTGCCGCGCCGTTGGAAAACCACTGTGCGGATTCCGCGCCGAAATGAAACGCCGCCAGCGCCGCCAGCAGCCACGCCACGATCGACACTACAACACCGATGAAACCGCGCATCAGCCCAAGCAGCGCGGAGACCGCAACAATCGCCAGCAACATCCAGTCGGTCGAGCTCATGTCGCGCGCAGGATCATTGCCTTATGGATGCGGTCGGACGATGCCATCCACGCCAATCTTCGCGCGCACCTGCGCTTTCAGCTGGTCGGCTTCTGCGCGGCTGGCGACGGGGCCGGCACGCACGCGCGTCAACGTGCCCTTGTCCGTATTGACCGCTTCGGTGAACGCGACCATGCCTGCGGCGCGCACGCGATCACGCAATGCATTCGCATCGGCGGCCTTGCTGAAGGCACCAAGTTGCACGGCGAAGCCGACGTTGGCTGCGGCGGGAACCGTGATGGCAGGAGGTGCCGGCTTCGCTGCGTCCGCGGGATTTGGTTCAACGGGTTTCGCAGTTACGGGTTTGGGTACGGGGGTCGGCTTCGGATCGTCGAGTTTGGGTTGCGGTGGCAGCGGAGCTGTCGCCACGGCGGGCGTTGCGCTGGTCGCAGCCGGTGTCGATGGTGCTGGGGTGGCTGCGCCGGCATCCAGCACCACCACCGCTGCGCCGACGTCGTCGCGCACATGCGCTGCACGCAGCCGGGCCGCTTCGGCAGCCGCGCGCGTGGCGTAAGGTCCGATGCGCACGCGATATGCAGTGCGATTGTTTGCAGTAATGGCTTCGTGGAAACCGGGCAATTGTGACTGCTGCAACGCGCGCACCACCGCCTGCGCGTTCGCCGCCGTTGCATAGCTGCCGAAACTCACCGCGTAGTCGCCACCCGCCACTGCGGCATGCAGGTTTTCATTGATGGGTATTGCCGCGTCGGCAGGCAGCGCGGCACTGGACGATGCGTTGTCGGCGCCGAGCGGTCTGGATTGGCTGACGATGTCCGCACTGCTATCTGCTGGCGATGTCTGCATGCCGAGCGCGCCGCCGTTGGGCGGGTCTCCAGGCGTGACCAAGGGGAGCTCGCGCGTTTCGTATTCGCCACCCGGTGCATTGGGCATGTCCAGCGACACATCCGACACGCCGCTCTCGGGCGCAGGGCCCTGGATCAACATCGGCAGGAAGATGACGGCAAGCGCGATCAGCACGGCGGCGCCCCAGAGGCGCTGTTTCAGGGCAGGTTCCATCGGATCTCGTGGGCGACCGGCGAATTGCCACGTGAATTATACCGCCCCGCCGTTTCTGGCCGACGGAGGTGCCGACGTGCCACGCGACTGCGCGCTAGGGATCGTTCATTGCCTGCAGTGCAGCCGCGGCGGTGCGAAACGATCCGAACACGAGGATGCGATCCCCCGGGCTGGTTTTCGAACGCGCGGCCGTCATGGCCTGCGCAACCGTATTGAACGCCTCGCCGTCACGCGCATCGGTCGCATGCAGGCGCGCTGCGAGCGCCCCCGCCGACAGGCCGCGAGGACCGGCTTCCACCAATCCCGCCAGGTACCAGGCATCGATCTGGCCAGCGACCGCTGCAACGACGCCTTCGATATCCTTGCCAGCGAGTGCGGCGAACACCGCGATGGTGCGTCCGGTGATCGGCGTTTCCCGCAACCAGCGCGACAACTCGCGCGCAGCCTGCGGGTTGTGGCCGACGTCAACCACGATGTCGACTCCATCGCGGACAAAGCGCTCCAGTCGCGCCGGCAGATGCGCAGCCGCAATCCCTTCGCGCCAGGCCGCCTCGGTGACAGGCGCATCCAGCGCACGCAGCGCTGCAATGGCTGTTGCTGCATTGCGCAACTGCGCGGGAGCGGCAAGGCGCGGCATGGGCAATTCGAGTTCAAATCCGACTTCGCGCCAGTGCCATGTTTCGGCATCGATTGCTTCGAATAAATAATCGCAGCCGGCACGCACCGCCGAGGCTCCAATGGCGTAGGCGTGCCGCAATACACTCGACGGTGGATCGTCCTCGCCCAGCACCAGTGGTTTCCACGCGCGCGCGATGCCGGCTTTCTCGAAGCCGATTGCTTCGCGGTCGTTGCCAAGGAAGTCCTGGTGATCGAGGTCGACGGTGGTGACTACGGCGACATCGGCGTCGACGATGTTGGTGGCGTCGAGCCTGCCGCCGAGGCCGACCTCGAGGATGACGAGGTCGAGATCCTGGCGCGCGAACAACCACAGTGCCGCGAGCGTTCCGAACTCGAAATAGGTCAGCGCAATATCGGGTATTTGAGCAGGCGGGCTGCAGCGTGCCGCGTCGACCGCCTGGAATGCGGCGACCAGGTCCTCGTCGCTCGCCTCGCGCCCTTCAAGATGCACCCGTTCGTTATAGACAAGCAAATGCGGGGACATGTAGGCACCGACCCTCCATCCCGCCGCGCGCGCGATGCTGTCGATGAACGCAACGGTCGAACCTTTGCCGTTGGTGCCCGCAACGGTGATGACATGCCGGGCGGGATGCGGCAGCTGCATGCGGGTGGCGACTTCACGCACGCGCTCCAGGCCCATGTCGATGGATTTCGGATGCTGGCTTTCGATGTAGCCCAGCCAGTCGGAAAGAGTACGCATGCGTGTGCTTGCAGTGAGTCTCACCCCCGACAGCTGGCCGGAAGAGACGGTGTGGGAGGACGATCAGCTGGTTTGCTGATGGCAGAGCGCTCCAATCATAGGGCCCGATGGACGGCCTCGCCAAACAGCGCCGTGTGATGCGTGCAGTCGTTGAGGCGCACCACGTCGAGATGCTCCACATCCGGACCTTCGAGCAGGTTCAGCGTCGTGGGTGCCTGCCGAAAGGTCCACAGCTTGGCCAGCGGGATGCCGAGGACGCGACACAGGATCACGCGATTGACGGCGTCGTGCGCGACGACCAGCAACGTGTCGTCATCGCCCAAGCCGTCGCAAGCTCGTGCGAATGCCGGCCAGGCGCGATCCAGCACGTGTTGCAGCGATTCGCCTTGCGGCATCACTACTTCGTGCGGCGCATCGCGCCACATCTGCAGGCGCTCGCCGTCGCGCTCGCGGATTTCACTGGCCAGCAAGCCTTCCCAGGTGCCGTGCGCGATTTCCATCAAGCCGGCATCGGTCGTCAGCATCCCCGACCGATCTTCGCCGAGGGCAAGTTCCGCGGTGCGTCGTGCGCGCGATAACGGCGACGCGATTGCACGATCGATACGCGTCTCACGAAGGCGACGCCCCAGGGCTTCTGCCTGCGCTTCCCCGACGGGAGACAGGGGAATGTCTTCCTGGCCTTGATAGCGGCCTTCCGCGTTCCATGGAGTTTCGCCGTGCCGGGCAAGGATGATCTTCATGTCAGATCCAGATCAATCACAACGCCTCCAGCGACAACACGCCCGGAATACACCGCAACGCCAGCAACTGTGCATCCGGCGCCGCGCGATCGACGGTGATCGCGGCAAGCGCCTCGCCGTCGCCCTTTGCACCGAGCGAAAAGTTGACGATATTGACGCCCGCCGCGCCAAGATGCGAACCGACGAGGCCGATCATGCCGGGGCGATCCTCGTTGCGCATCAGCAGCAAATGCGCGGACGGATCGAAGTCAAGTTCGACGCCGTCAAGCCGCACCACGCGCGGGCCGCGGTGCAGGGTCGCTTCCACTTCGCGCGACGCGCCGTTGTCGTCCTCGACGCGCAGCTTCAGCAGACGATCGAAGCCATCACCATCCCCGCCCACGGTTTCCGCGACCACCAAACCGCGCGATGCTGCTTCGGCAAGTGCATTGACGGGCGTGACGCGGCTCGATGCCGCGCCAAGCAACGACGACACCAGCAAACGCGTCAGCGGCCGCGGATCGAGTCCCTGGCTGCGTCCCGCGTACGTGATGTGCAGGCGCGTCGGGGCCGGTACCAGCCGCGCGATGAGTTTCCCGAGCGCAGACATCAGCGGCATCCACGGCCCGACTTCGCGCGCGGCCTCTGCCGTCAACGGCGGCAGGTTGACGCAACCGGCCACGGCGCCGGTGTCGACGAAGTCGATGATCTGCCGCGCGAGGATCGTGCTGACCGCCTGTTGCGCCTCGCTGGTGGACGCGCCCAGGTGCGGGGTCAGGATCAGCTTGGGATGCGCGCGCAACGGCGAGTCCGCTTGCAGCGGTTCGGTGACGAAGGTGTCGAGCGCGGCGCCGGCAAGATGGCCTTCGTCCAGCAGACGCAGCAGCGCGTCTTCGTCGACCAGGCCTCCGCGCGCGGCGTTGATCACGTACGAGCCCTTTTTCATCAGGCGCATTTTTTCTTCCGACAACAGGTTGGTCGTCTCCTTGGTGCGCGGAATATGCAGCGTGATGATGTCGGCCTTGGCCAACAATTCATCCAGCGGCTTCAACGGCACGCTGCCCTTGCCCGCAGCCGATGCCGGCAGGAATGGATCGAATGCCGCGACCTCCATGCCGATGCCCTGCGCCTTGCGCGCAACGGTGCTGCCGATGCGGCCGAGGCCGATCACGCCCAGTTTCTTGCCTTCGAGTTCAAAGCCGGTTAACCCCGCCTTGGGCCACTCGCCGGCTTTCATGCCGGCATCGGCGCGCGGAATATGGCGTGCGAGCGCGAACAGCAACGAGATCGCATGTTCGGCGGCGGCCAGCGTGTTGCCATCGGGCGCGTTCATCACCGCGATGCCGCGCTCGGTGGCCGCATCGACATCGATGGTGTCGACGCCGGCGCCGGCGCGGCCGACCACCTTGAGTTGCTTGGCGTCCCTGATCGCATCGGCCGTCACCAGTGTCGATGACCGCACCAGCAGCACATCGATTCCGGCGAGCGCTTTCGCGATCGCGGCGGGGTCCTTGATGGGGTCGGAAACCTGGACATCCCAACCGGCTTCCCGAAACAGATCGAGGCCATCTTGGTGGATACCATCGCAAGCCAGCACTTTCATCGCATGCTCCTGAAGGGGAAAAATCCCGCGGAGTCATGGGCCGGCACTACGAAAGAACGTCCGCATCAGGCGGCGATGGCGCGTTCAATCGGGAGACGGGGCCGGCTGGCATGGGAATCCGCGATGGCTGAAGGGTAGCAGACAAATCCTGCCGTACGACACGCGGTGGCGTCTGTGCGCATCCTGCGACACCATGCGACTCCTTCCACTGAAAATCACGGAGATTGCATGAGCCAGCAAGTCAAGGGTGAATTCGACGTCAAACGCAGCGCGGAGCCGGCCTGCGACCTGGGCGATGGCGTGGAAGCGGGGCATTTCCGTTTCGACAAGCGCTTCCACGGCGCGCTGGACGCGTCCAGCGTGGTGCACATGCTCGCCGTCGGAACCGCGGTCGAAGGCTCGGCCGCCTATGTCGCGATCGAACGCCTCGCCGGGACGCTGCAGGGCCGCAACGGCAGCTTCTTCATGCAGCACAGCGGCACGATGAATCGCGGCGCGGCCACGCTGGGATTGTCGGTGGTGCCCGATTCCGGAACCGGTCAACTGCAAGGGCTGGCCGGGGATATGAAGATCGATATCACCGACGGAAAACATTTCTACACCTTCGATTTTTCGATTGAAGGCGCATGACCGGGGTGGCCAAAGGCAATTGCGTCTTTCGACAGGCCCGGGCCGAGCGGTTTCTTGATGCGTCATGGCGGACTGGATGACCCGGAGCGCGGCGTACATGGATGCACGCAGGTTTGAGATCAAGGATGTGCAAATCGCGAACATGAAAAAAGCCGGTCGAGTCCGACCGGCTTTTGTGTATCGCAATGACGCGAAGAATCACTTCTTCATCATGGCCGGCACACCCAACTCCGCCAACACCTGCGGCGCCGGGTATACCTCCTGCATGATCCAGCGCATGTAGCGCTGGTCGACCGAGATCATCCGCGTCATCACCGGGTCGAACACCCAGTTGGAGCTGACCGACTCCCAGTTGCCATCGAACGCAAGGCCGACGAGCTTGCCCTGCGCATCGAGTACCGGCGAGCCGGAATTGCCGCCGGTGATGTCGAGATCGGACAGGAAATTGACCGGTACCGTGCCGAGGCGCTTGTCGGCAAGGCCGCCATAACGCTTGCCCTTGACAGCATCCAGCAGCGGCTGCGGCGCATCGAACGGTGCCACGCCGGTCGCCTTAGCTGCTACTTCCTCAAGCCTGGTGAACTCTGCCTGCTTGCTGCCATCGAGCTTGGTGTAGCCGGTGACGTTGCCGAAGGTGATGCGTAACGAACCATTGGCGTCGGGGTAGATGGACTCGCCCTCGCTCTTCTTGTAGTCGGCGATCGCCTGCAGATACACCGGCCTCGCCGCCAGGATCTCGCCGGAGCGGGTCTTGCGCTGTTCCTCCAGCTGTAACAGGGTCGGCATCACCGCCACTGCGTACTGGATCGCCGGATCCTTGCTTGACTCGAATGCGGCACGATCGGCGGTGAACCACTTCAGTCGTTCATCACTGCTGACCAACTTGCTCTTGGCGAGGTTGTCGAGGGCGCGATCCACCGCCGCCGCATCGTTGCCACCGAGCCACGTGTCGACCGCCGCAACGCGCTGCGCTGCCGGCAGCTTGAGGTACTGGTTGAGCCAGTACGATTGCAAGGTGCGATCCATGGACGGCGCGTAACGCCGTTCCATCTGCTTGAGGCTGCCTTCGATCGTGGCGTAGTCGCGCTGCTGGTAACCCGGCTCGCGCTCGGCATCGGGCTTGGCGCGTTCGATCGCCGTGCGATACAGCGATGTCGCCACGCCGCCCAGTGCGCCGCCAGTTTGCCCGAGCACCAGATCGCGTTCGCGGGTGGTCCGCGCCTGCGCACTCAACGCGGCCAGCTGGTCATGTGCCGCAAGTGCCGCTTTGCCCGCGTCGCCCCGTGCCTGCAACCAGGCCTTCACTGCGGCCTCGTCGCGGCGCTTGGTGGCGGCTGCATCGGTGCGGGTGAAGCCGGTCAACTGGCCGTCGTAGTTCTTCAGGGTGTTCTTCCAGCCTTGCAGCTGGCTGGCGTACTTCACAGCGATCTCCGGATCCTGTTTGCCGGCAGCCTCGACCAGCGCCACCGTGTTCTTGAAGTTGCTGCTGATCGTGGGATAGGCCCATGTGGCGGTGTTGTCGAAATCGTCCGCGAGCGCGTAGCGGCTGGTCGACCCCGGATACCCGGCGACCATGACGAAATCGCCCACGCCCAGCGGCTTGTCTGCGATTTTCAGCCAGTGTTTCGGCTGGTAGGGGACATTGTCGGCGGCGAACGCAGCGGGCTTGCCGTCCTTGCCGACGTAGGCGCGGTAGAAGGAGAAGTCGCCGGTGTGGCGTGGCCACATCCAGTTGTCGATCTCGTCGCCGTAGTTGCCGATGCTCCCCGGCTGTGCGTAGACCAGCCGCACGTCCTTGATCTCAAGATTGCGGAACAGGCGGTAGGTATTGCCGCCCATGAAGCTGTACAGGCGGCAGCGGAAGCCGGCTTCGGCTTCGCAATCGGCGACGAGCTTCTTGTCGGTGGTTTCCAGCGCCTTGGTACGTGCCAGCGCATTGGGTGCGGCAGCGATGGCGGATTGGACCTGAGTGGTCACGTCCTGGATCGAGTCCAACACGAACACGCGCGCGGCCGGGCCGGCAGTGACCTCATCCTGGCGCGACGCCGCGTTGAATCCGGTCTTGATCAGGTTTTTCTCGGGTGTCGAGTTGAGCTGGATCGCGCCATAGGCACAGTGGTGGTTGGTGACCACCAGCCCCTGCGGCGAAACGAAGCTGGCAGTGCAGCCGCCGAGCGAAACGACGGCACCCATCGGATCTCCGGTGAGGTCGGCAAGCTGGTTCGCATCGAGCTTGAGACCCGCCTTCTTCAAGGGGCCGGCGATTTCGGGCAGCTGTTGCGGAACCCACATGCCCTCCCCGGCGTGGGCGAGGCCAGTCACGGCGATGGCGGCGGCAAGTACGGACAAACGCATGGCTTTCACCTTTTGTTGGACAGGTTTGAAGTCTATCGGCAAGCCGGTTTTCACAGGATGATGGAGCTCTTGGCCCACAGGCTCATCCTGTTTAGAACCGTCGACCCGCCCCGAGCTTGCACGGCAAAGCGTCCTGCCCTGCGCCGTGTGCGGCCCAGCATCACTCTGCCGGCAAGTTCATTTCCTTCAGCAGATGCGGCGCCGGATAGACCTTGGCCAGCAGCCAGCGCATGTAACGCAGGTCGACATGGATCGCGCGCTTGTAACGAGGATCGAACATCCAGCTGGCACTGACCGCTTCCCAGTTGCTGTCGAAATTCAAGCCAATCAGCTTGCCGCGCGCGTCGAGCACCGGCGATCCGGAATTGCCGCCGGTGGTGTCGAGGTTGGTCAAAAAATTCACGGTCTGCGTGCCGAGCCTTGGATCAACCGTGCTGCCGAAGTCGCCCTTGGCGATCGCGTCGCGCAGCGGCTTGGGTGCGTCGAACGGCGC